>JAGQPK010000024.1 GCA_020426755.1 Planctomycetales bacterium | reverse complement strand
CGACGTTGCCGCCCAAGCCGGGACCGCGAAACAGCACAACGAAGCGATGTTCCTTGACGGGTTCGACGATAACTTGGACGCCTTCGAGTTTGACGTCATTGAGCTTTCGAGCCAGCGGCGCGCTTTCATCGGATGCGATCCGTCCTGCGCGGCGATCGGAAATGTTGCCGTCGCCGTCCAGCGTGCAGAAATTGCAGCGCACCGCGACGTCGCCGGGTTGCATCTCCAGGCCGATGCCAGTCGCTTCCAAAGCGCCGCGGCCGATCAAGTATTGGAGCGGATCGTAGCCGAACAAGCCCAAGTGGCCGGGGCCGCTTCCTGGACTGATGCCGGGCAGCACGGGGATGGAGGCACCTTGGACGCCAATCTTTGCCAAGGCATCCAGATTCGGAGTCTTGGCCGCTTCCAACTCAGTCGGCCCATCCGGTTGGTGGGGCAGCCCGCCGAGCCCATCGGCAACCAACATCACGATTTTCGAATTGTTCTTTTTGTGGAGCGAACGAGTCAGGTCGTGCAAATCCATGGCAACTGGACGCCTTGCAATAATTGGGAACGAAACGATTCTGCGCTATTGCATTGTGGTAACAGACTGAGCGCGGAAAACAAAGGTGGGCCGCCACGCTTCCGAGCGAAAGGCGGCTCGTTTCGGTGCCTGTTCAAGATGCGCCTCGCGCGTTATCCTCAACCCGACACCTGCGAGTCGACGATCTGGAAGCTGATTTCCGGCACATGCTTACGTAGAAATTGAGGTCACCACGTCCATGAAATCCGCTGCGCCGCTGTTACGATATGACTATTCCGGAGCCCTGCTGGAAAAGGGTGGTTTGACCGGCGCCGAAGTCCACGAGACGGCCGGGATCTTGGCCGGTCACCGTGACGAGATTTTCGACGTCGACTTGCCAGCCTTCGCTGCCGGTCAGTCGCTGCCCGGCAAAGATCCGCTCGACACCGCCTTCGTCGATATGCCGCAGCGTTTGCTGGCCGAGTACGAGACGCAGCGTGACGGCAGTGAACTTGGTCAGATCTTGGCGACCGCCAAACGCCTGAGTGATTCCGTCGATCGGGTCGCCGTCTTGGGCATCGGCGGCTCGTACATGGGTGCCCGGGCGCTGATGGAAGCTTGCTGCCATCCGTACCACAACGAATTGGACCGAGGTGCTCGCGGCGGCAAACCGCGCATGTATTTTGAAGGCAACAACGTCGACAATGACGCGATCCAAGCCGTACTCGACATGTTGCCTTGCCCGATGAAGTCGTCGGATCCAATCGATCGATGGGCCGTCGTGGTGATCAGCAAGAGCGGCGGCACACTGGAAACCGCGGCCGCCTTCCGCGTATTTGCCGACCGCCTCAGCCATGCCGTGGGCGGTGACGCGACTCAGATCGCTCAGTTGATCGTCCCAGTGACCGGGGAAACCGGCAAACTCCGCAACCTGGCTAACGCCCTGGGGTGTGTCGATACGTTTCGCGTGCCAGACGGCGTCGGTGGACGCTTCTCCGTATTGTCACCGGTCGGGCTGCTGCCGGCCGCTCTGCTAGGACTCGATATCGTTAAACTGTTGCAAGGTGCCGTTGCCATGACGGAGCACTTCCGTCACGCACCTTACAGTGACAACGCCGTGCTCAACTACACCGCCGTTAGCCATCTGATGGAGCGCAAGCACAACGCTACCATCCGCGTGTTGCAAGTATGGTCGAAGACATTAGAAAGCTTGGGACTTTGGTATGACCAACTCTTGGCAGAAAGCCTCGGCAAAAATGGCGAGACGGGTGCGACACCACTGACGGTCGTCAACACGCGCGACTTGCATTCGCGCGCTCAACAACATCAGGAAGGTCGTCGCGATAAGATGTACACCAACTTGCTCGTCGAAAATTGGCGACGCGATCCGGTGCGAATTCCGTCGAGCGATCTCAATCAAGACAATCTGAATCAATTGGCCGGCAAGTCGTTCGCCGATCTCATGACCGCAGCCGCAACGGGCACCAACCAAGCCTACAATGGCGACGGCCGCCCAACGGCGGATCTGTTCATTCCAGCCGTGAATGAACACACTCTGGGTCAATTCCTCCAGATGATGATGCTTTCCACCGTCATCGAAGGACGACTCTTGCAGGTTAACCCGTACGGCCAACCCGGTGTAGAAGCTTATAAAAAGAACATGCAGGCCGCGCTGGGCATGAAGTAGTCGTGCTCGATTGCCGGTGACCCGGCACGCCTGCGGCCGAATATGACTTCGTCGTTGAAATTCACCCCCCGGTGGATTTGGAGTGCGATCGCGTAGCCGTTGCTTTCGAACGAAGTGCACGGCTGCGAACAACGCTAGATCGCCTAGCTCATTGCGAGACGCGCCCGATTCTCATCGACGCCGAATGGATCGAGTCCAGCTTTCTGGCAGCTAATCAGCCCGAGGAAAAGCGATAGCTACGCGATCGCACTCCAAAACCGAGAAACGATGGCTGCGCGATCGCTCCCCGAAATCGACCGGTCGACTTGATAGCTACGCATTATCTTCCGCCGGCGGAGGCGTCTTCTTCTCCGGACACACTTGGATCTCGTCGCCCACGATGCGCACGTCGAAGCTGTCGATCTTGATCCGCGGGTTATCGCACCATGTTCCATCGCAGACACGAAAACGCCACGCGTGCCAGGGGCAGAATACCATCCCTTCTTCAACGTGACCGTCTGCCAACGACGCGCCCATGTGTGGGCAGAGGTCATCGATGGCGTGGTATTGTCCGTCGAGAAGAAACACGGCGATCATGCGGTCGCCCACGGCGAATGCACGGCCTTCGCCTTCCTTGATCGAGCCAACTTTGGCGACGGTCGTATAGGCCGATTCAGTCATGTCGCGTATCGTTCGAGAGGAGGGAAATACTGCGGACGAATTTGCGTGCATCCCCAGCGTGTCGAAAACAATCCGATGAGAGAGCGCACAAAGCGGCTCGGCGACGTTGCCAGGCCGCTTGTCCGTGCGGATTTTACTCGGATCGCTTCCCGCTGCCCAGGCGACGGTCGGGCGCGTCCCTGGCGTCTCCCCTGGTCACTCGACTGGCAGCGATTTAGTGGACTGGGAATTACCCCAACTTCTTGCGATAATCAGTGGCTCGTCGGTTGCCATTCCACGATCCCATCGATGCCTGGTCGTTTGCATGTTGAATCTTGATCTCAAGCGTCAATTCGAAGCCAAGATCCTGCCATTTGTGCGTCAGCCCGCTCAGTATGTGGGTGGCGAGCTGAACATGGTGAGAAAGGATTTGAGCCAGGTCGATGGTCGACTCTGTCTGGCCTTTCCGGACACCTATGCGTTGGGCATGAGCCATCATGGATTTCAGGTGCTCTACAGCTTGATGAATGGCATCGATCGCTGGTATTGCGAACGTGTGTTCACGCCCTGGGACGACATGGAGCAGCAACTGCGAACCAAATCGCTGCCGCTTTGTAGTTTGGAAACATTTACGCCGCTGTCCGAATTCGATGTTGTCGGTTTTTCGCTCCAATACGAAGTCTGCTCGACGAATCTCTTGACGATGCTCGACTTGGGCGGCATTCCGCTCCGCGCCGAAGATCGCACGCTGGCTGACCCGTTGATTTTGGCTGGCGGTCCTTGTGCCCAAAATCCAGAACCGATGGCGAAGTTTATTGATGCCTTCGTCACGGGGGATGGCGAACCGAGCTTGCCGGAGATCTGCCAGAACTGGCTAAAGTTTCGTCAGCAGCTCATTGACAGCGAAGGCTTGGCGGATGGCGAAGCGGGTCAACGCCAGCGGGCGGAAGTGTTGGCCCAACTGGCGGCGTCCGTAACTTATTGCTACGTACCTCGCTTCTACGAACCGGAATACAACGACGGTCGCTTTATCGGTTTCCGTGTCACGCGCGACGATGTGCCGGATACGATTCAGCCATCTGTGATTACTTCTCTGGAAGATATCCCGCTGCCCACAAAGCCGATCGTGCCGTACGCGGAGTGTGTGCACGATCGCATCGCAGTGGAGATCATGCGTGGCTGCCCCTGGCAATGCCGGTTCTGCCAGAGTACGGTGATCAAGCGGCCCTTGCGAATCCGCTCCGTTGACACCATTGTGTCAGCGGCGCTGGAAAGCTATCGCAACACGGGACTGAACGAGATTTCAATTCTCTCGCTCTCGAGCAGCGATTATCCGCACTTCGAGCCCCTGGTCCGCAAGCTCAAGGAAACGTTCGGACCGCTAGGCGTCAGCATCTCGGTTCCCAGTTTGCGCATTAACGAACAGTTGCGATCGATCGCCGAGTTGATTGGGAACGAGCGTCGCTCAAGCTTGACGCTCGCCCCCGAAGTCGCGCGTGACGACATGCGAGAACAGATCCGTAAGAAGATTAAGAACGAAGATCTTTTCGAAGGTTGTCGCGAAGCATTTCGTCGCAACTACGAAAGCGTGAAGCTGTATTTCTTGTGCGGCTTGCCTGGTGAGCGGCCCGTCGACTTGGATGGCATCATCGAGATGGCGGAGACGATCTCGCGCATCGGCAAGGAGGTACGTGGCCGCTTTGCCAAGGTTACAGCCAGTGTCTCCAATTTCGTACCCAAGGCGCACACCGCCTATCAATGGAATGCCATGCAGACGCGGGATTACTTCCACTGGGCACATCGCTATTTGCGCAGTCGTGTGTCGCTGCGATCCGTCCAAATCAAATGCCACGATGTGGAGACGAGCCTACTGGAGGGCGTGCTGAGCCGCGGTGACCGTCGCGTTGGTGACGCAATCGAGATTGCCTGGCGGAACGGCGCACGGCTCGATAGTTGGCGCGAACACTTCGACGCTCAACGCTGGTGGGATGCATTGCAGGAAGCCGGAATTGATGCCGAGGCGACGATCCATCGCCCCTACGAACTGACAGATCGATTACCTTGGGATCATGTGAACATCAAATACGGCCGCGCGTTTCTCGAGAAAGAGCAGGTGCGTGCGGACATTCAACTTCGATCGATGGCGAACGCCACATAGACAGTTTGCCAGGAGCAATCAATTTGTCACCCGACTCACCCGCCTCCGATTCGAATAGCGCGAGCGCTCCCACGCCGCGGCCGATTACCTTGGCCGACTTCCAAGCGTTGATTCACAAGATGTACTTCACGAAAGATGCAGCGCGCGGCGTCGAAGGGACTTTCATGTGGCTAATGGAAGAGGTCGGCGAACTTTCGGCCGCCTTGCGCGAACGCGACTACGAAAACTGCGTAGAGGAGTTCGCTGACGTGTTGGCTTGGTTAGCGACGATCGCCAACGTGGCGAAAGTTGACCTCACCGAGGCCGTGGCGCGGAAGTACGGATCAGGTTGCCCAGGATGCGGCAAATTTGTTTGCGATTGTCCGGACGAGGGAAAACCTTGAACCTCCCCAGCGTCATCATTCAGCCCAAACCTCACCAGTATCTCTCCAAGTTATTGTGCTTGGCTAACTTGGCAATCGTGCTGTCCTTAAGTGCCCTGGTTAACTTGACAACCGCCATCGCACGGGCCGACGATTCCCCGAGCGTCATTGACACTAGACAATCCTTGGCGAACGGGGCAGGGCAGGGCAGTATTCAAGACGTGCAGTTGGGCATCGGCGGACTCTACAAGCTGGGGCGTTGGGTGCCAGTGAGTCTAACCATCACGTCGCCGATGAATATCGAAAACGGTTGGTTAGCAGCTGAAGCTTCCGACCCGGAAGGAATTGGTTGCGTCTACCAGACTCAATTGCCAAAAATCATTGCGGGCGTGCCGACGCGCGCTCAAATACTGTGCAAGTTAGGGGCTCGGCAAGGCAAAGTGCAGTTGCGAGTTGCTGATGAACGCGGCGAGGTCGCACGCACGGACTACGCCCTAAACGAAAATCCCGCAGTACCGACTGGCCAGCAAATTGTCATCGCGATGGGCGGAGAGATCGGCGCGGAACAGGCACTGGCTCGGCGATTGGGGCCACCCTCGGACCGAGTCGCATACTATCGAGCGACGACGCTAGGTAACCTCCCGCTGAATTTTCTGGGCTATGACAGCGTAGACGCGATCGTGGTGGGAACCGGCAATCTCGCTTGGCTAGATTCCGTGTCGCCCGATCAATGGATGGCTTTGCGGAATTGGGTCCAGCAGGGCGGCAAGATGATTGCCACGTTCGGCGCCAACAGTGACGCAATGCTGTCACCGGACAAGCCCTTAGCGTGGTTTACGCCTGGGGAGTTTCTGGGCACGACGACACTGCGGCAGACGACCGGCATTGAGCAGTTCGCGGGGGCGCGCCGGATCGAAACCGCGACCGGCCTGGCGGGCGGCATCGCGGTAGCCGAAATTCGGCCGGCCCGCGGAGTCGTCGAAGCAACGGAAGGTTACGGCGACAATCGACTAGCGACAATCGTTCGCTTCGCCAGCGGGATGGGGCAGGGCATCTTTGTCGGCTACGACTTGGACCAGGAACCGTTCGCACAGTGGAAAGACCGAGAGAAGCTTGCCGGTCAACTGCTTGAGCGAGTTCTGTCGCCAGTCAACAAGGGGCAACGCGAACAATCGGACATCGGCCCCGTCGCGCACTTGGGATTCGACGATTTGGCGGGTCAATTGCGACGGGCTCTGGATCGATTTCCGGGCGTAAAGAACATCTCATTCGGCTGGGTCGCCGGCCTGACCGTGCTCTATTTGTTGCTGATTGGACCATTAGATTACTGGCTCATTCGACGACTCGATCGACCTAGTCTGACTTGGTTCACCTTCGCCAGCTACGTCGTCGGCTTCACCGCAATCGCGGTGTATCTGGTTTCCACTTGGAAAGGCAACACGCTGCAGGCCAGCCAAGTCGCACTGGTCGATGCATCACTTGAAACAAGCGAGGTACGCGGCACAACTTGGGCCCACATCTACAGTCCACAGTCGACTCGTGTGTCAATCGACCTCGACTTATCAGACATTCCAACGCCGCGCACGACGCCTCCAACGCAGCCACATGGTCAAGCAGTTTCGTGGCAGGGTTTGCCGGGAGCCGGTTTTGGTGGTTTAGAGCGTTCCGATAAGAGCGCCTCGTTTCACGATCCCTATCAGATCACGCCGGCAGGTAGTATCGCCCAGTTCCCAATCGCGACGCACTCGAGTCGAGCGTTGATCGGGCAGTGGTGGACGACATTGAGTGACACAAGTCGCACCGAGCTGTTCGCGAGCCGCGATTCGGTCGTCTCCGGCCAAATCACGAATCCGTTCGCCGCCGACTTGTCCGACGTGTACGTACTGTTCGATCGCTGGGCTTATAAACTCGGCAATATCCCGGCGGCTGCCACCGTCACGGTAACCGAACGAGGCGGGATCGACTTGCAGTCGCTGTTGGGCAAACGCGAGTTCGTCAATGGAGTGAACGTGGCAGAGCCATGGCACATCGACGGCGTAGAACTGGATCGCATCTTGCAGCTCATGTCGTTTTACGATGCGGCGAAAGGCTATGATTACACCCAACTCGATCATCGCTTCGAACAACAAATCGACTGGAGCGATCATCTGACCGCTAACTATGCGGTGCTATGGGGCCGGAGTTCCCATGCACCGGTGGCATGGCGAGTAAACGGACAAGCGGTCACGGACCGCGACGACACGTTGACGTACTACCGGCTGCTTATCCCAGTCAAACGGCGCGGAGTGTAGTTCCCTTGATTGAGACTCGTGATCTGACGAAGAAATATGGCAATTTCGTGGCCATCCAGTCCATCGACTTGAAACTGGAGAAAGGCGATCTGTTCGGCTTCATCGGTCCCAACGGCGCGGGCAAGACGACGACGATGCGAATCATTGCCACGTTGCTTACGCCTAGCTGGGGTGAAGCCTACGTCGACGGCTATTCCATATATACCCACGCGAAGGAACTTCGCCGCTTGGTGGGCTACATGCCGGATACGTTCGGCGTGTACGACGACATGAAGGTCATCGAGTATCTCGAGTTTTTCGCGGCCGCGTACCGCATTAACGGACCGCAGCGTCGCCAGGTATGTGAACAGATGCTGGAGGTCGTGGACCTGGCGTTTAAGCGCGACGCCTATGCCAACACATTGTCACACGGCCAAAACCAGCGTCTGGGACTAGCGCGGGTCTTGTTGCATGATCCGCAAGTCTTGCTACTCGACGAGCCCCTGAATGGTCTCGACCCGCGTGCGCGGATTGAAATGCGCAACTTGTTGAAGCGACTCGGCGCCGAGGGCAAGACGATCATTGTTTCTAGCCACATTTTGCCGGAACTGGCGGACGTGTGTAATAAGATCGGGATCATTCACCGGGGCGAATTGAAGGTGAATGCGGCCGTCGATGATGTGATGAAGCAAATTCGTCAAACGCCCGTGCTTCATGTGCAGATTCGCGGAGACGTCGCTGCGGCGGCCGATCTACTGCGTGCCGAAGCGGCCGTTAGTGACGTTACGATTGATCCAGGTCTACAACACCTGGCAGTTACACTGGCCGCAGGAGTAGAGGACTATAGTTTCCTTTCGACTCGTCTCATTAATGCAGGATTTCCGTTAGTCGAATTCCGCGAAGACCAGCCCAGCCTGGAGGCGGCATTCATGATGCTGACGAAAGGACTTTAACGTGTCGCGCAGTTCATTCCGTCGTGCTTTGCCCGGCATCGCCTTGGTGACACTGGCACTTTTTCAAGGTCGAACATTGCAAGGTCAAAACGCACAGGAATGGCAACGGCGTCGTGAAGAGATGGTTCAGCACGCCTGTATTGAAGCAGGCATCAGTAATCCGCGTGTGCTGGATTCCATGCGACAGACGCCAAGACATCTGTTTGTGCCGCGACATCTCCGCGCACAGGCGTACTTGGATATGGCGTTGCCAATTGGTGAGCAACAAACGATCAGCTCACCCTTCATTGTGGCATTCATGACAGAATGCCTGGATCCCCAAGCTCAAGATCGCGTGCTGGAGATCGGCACCGGTAGTGGATATCAAGCGGCGGTACTGAGTAACCTGGTCGATCAGGTCTATACGATCGAAATCGTCAACGAACTGGGTGAGAAAGCAATTCGCGTACTCAGGCAAGGAGCGTTTCGCAACGTAACCGTGAGAATTGGCGACGGCTTTAAAGGCTGGGAAGCACAGGCGCCATTCGACAAGATCATCGTCACGTGTTCGCCCGAAAACGTTCCCCAGCCTTTGATTGACCAGTTAAAAGACGGCGGCCGCATGGTAATCCCCGTGGGCGAACGATATCAGCAAACGATGTATCTCTATCGCAAGGTCGACGGCAAACTCGAACAAGAGGCGCTCCGACCGACGCTGTTCGTGCCGATGACTGGCGCCGCTGAATCCGCCCGGGTAGTACAGCCCGACCCGCGCAACCCACGTCTGCTGAATAGCGATTTCGAGGAGGCCGCGGACGCACAGGGTTTCGTGAAAGGCTGGTACTACCAACGACAGGCGGAACTGATCACCAATGCGGATGCGCCGAATGGCAAACACTATGTGCAGTTTCAAAACTTGGAGCCAGGTCACGATTCCCATCTGATGCAAGGATTGGCGATCGATGGCAAGACGATTCGCAACCTAAAGGTCTCCTGCTTCGTCCGAACGCAAGGCGTGCGTTCACAAAAAAAGTACGAGGGACCACGTCTTGTCATCTCGTTCTACGACAAAGACCGTCGAGAGCTCGGCTTTCGTTGGCTCGGTCCGTGGGATGGCGACAACGCATGGCAACAACACGCCAAGACGTTGCCTGTCCCTGCGAACGCTCGCGAAATCATTTTGCGAATCGGCTTGTTCGGCGCCACAGGCACCGCCGCATTCGATCAAATTGATCTCTCTGTGGTCGACTGATTACGAACTGACCAGGCATATTGACCAGAGCATGATTGGGCCATAGCGGATAACCGCCACTCAATTTGGTGTGTAGGGGGCTGCCGAATATCTGTCACCATCGGTACAATTTGTTGTGATGAGGCGGATATCGTCAGGCTACATTATGTGGCGATTTATCAGCCGCGATAAGGAACTGAAGAATGACTGGTGTATATAAGTTTGAACCGAGCAAAGACGGCTTCGATGTTCTTTTCCGTGGGAAAAGCATCGGCCTAATCAAGCCGTCGAAAGAGGCGTCGGGCCGGCATTGCTTTTACTTGGGCTGCGATGACCGCAAGGATCCTCGCACCTACCGCGGCAAGATCAAAGCGGCCGAAGCGCTCCACACGATCTTCAAGCTGACTGCAGAAGCGAAGAAGAAAAAGTGGTCACCAGAAAAACTGTTGGTGATGGCTTGGGATGATCGTCCCCGCGCATCTGACGCGCCAGAATAGTTGCAGCGTTCTGCTTACTTGCGCAACTGTGCGGCAGCGATCAACACTGCCGCAAGTGTGTCATGACGACACGCATTTCTTGTGCAACCAAATCTAGCTGGTGCGTACTCGACCAGTCGGCAAGGACTATCGGTTGCCGACCCGCTTGGTCACTCTACATGGCAGCGCAGGCAATCTTCGCTCGCGAAACAATCAACATGCGCTGTCGCGCCCAATGACCGCACAGACTATCTGATTTACGCCTTCAACCTGATTAGGAAATGCTACGTAGGTCCCTTGAATTGTGATCTAACCTATGTATGCTTGCGTTGGCACCATGGCAGTACGTTTACAGAGTCCTTAATGGGGGTTTGCACCAGATGGTCAAAAAATGGTCGGTTTCGGTTCTAATGGGCCTGTTAGTTTTCTGCGTGAGCTCAAATGCTCAGGCGGGCTGGGGTTCGTGGGGCGGTTCGCACGGAAGTTCGGGCGGTTCAGGTAGCTGGGGCGGATCAAGCGGTGGCGGATCCTCAGGGGGTTCGTCGGTTGCCGCATTCGGATCATCGGGTGGTGGTTCTTGGGGTGGATCATCAGGCGGCGCGTTGATCGGACTGGGCGGTAGCTCAGGTGGTAGCAGCGGAGGCAGCTCCGGCGGCTACGTTGGTCCCGTGCGTCGTTTGCTCGATCACTTACATGCCAAGCACGAAGCGCGGGCTGCATATCGCTTGAGCCACGCATCCTCCGGCGGAAGCTGGGGCGGATCGTCAGGCGGTTCTAGCGGTGGTCACTGGGGCGGTTCATCGGGCAGCCGGTGGGGCGGTTCATCAGGTGGTCACTGGGGCGGTTCCAGCGGTTCAGCTTGGAGCGGCGGCAGTTCAGGCGGTAGCTCGGGCGGCGGTTACGTCTCCGGTGGCTACGGATCGAGCGGCGGTTCGTCAGGCTCTTGGGTCGCACCCGCGAGTGCCGATGTGCTTTACGATTCGGGCACGGTGATTGACGGTACACCTGTGGACGGCGGTTTCATCGAGAGCGCTCCCATGGAACACACTGAATCGATGCAGGTCGAACCCATGCCGACCAGCGAAGCTCGTTCGTCAACAAATCGTGGTGTACTGTCGGTGAATGTTCCTGCTAATGCCCAAGTCGTCGTTAACGGCCTGCCCACATCGAGCCGCGGTGCTGCACGACGCTATGTCTCCCATGGCCTTAAGCAAGGCCACGACTATCGTTACGAAGTGGTCGCGACTATCGAAAAGGACGGTCGCCCCGTAACACTCACGAAAACCACAGTGTTGCGTGCCGGCCAAACGGCGTCGTTAGCATTCGACTTCGACAAGTCTGAAGAAGTCGTCACCAGCCTGACGTTGCGAGTACCGGAAGACGCACATGTCTTCCTGTCCGGCAAGGAAACCAAAGCCGATGGCTCGGTGCGTCGTTTTTCGACTACGAAGATCGCTGAAGGCGACAAGTGGAACGACTACACCGTCCGCGTAACCTTGAACCGTGACGGCAAGACGCTGACGAAGGAACGTCAGGTTTCGCTCAACGGTGGTGATCGTGCCGAAATCGATTTCAACTTCGATGAACCGATCAAGGTTGCTGACGCTCGCTAAATCAGCGAACGTTCAATCGTCTCACTCACAAAAAGCCCTGGGGAAATCCTCAGGGCTTTGCTTTTGCTAGCTGGACCAATGGTCGCTGAGCAGGTGCGGAACTGGACGCGCACGCGATCGACGGACGATATATGGCGACATGATTCGAAAGCCGAACCCAATCAGCAGCCCTGCAGCGGCAAGTGGCTGGACTCCAGCGCGACGAAAGCTCGTCAGTGCATTGCTGCTATGGCACCTACTAGCAGTGCTTAGTGCGCCCTGGCATGCGCCACCGCCGGCGTCGTATCTATCCGAGCAGGTGAACAAGATTTTCGCGCCTTACCAAGCCGCGACATTCCTGGATCACGGCTATCGTTTTTTCGCGCCGGATCCTGGCCCCAGTCATCTGGTGCGTTATGAACTCACGCGCGACGACGGCACGCTTGTGCAAGGCCAACTGCCTGATCCTGCCGCGAATCGACCTCGTCTGTTGTACCACCGTTTTTTCATGATTACGGAAACGATGTACAACATCTGGATGCGCATCGAGGAACCTCCGGCCGAAGCGCAATTGACTGCAGCGCAGCGACAGGCGATTGACGAATCGAATGCAGCCACTCGTGACCTGCTGCATCAAGTCGCGGACGGTATCGCTCAACAGATCATGCGCTACGAAACGACGTCACGCGTCCGACTGCAGCTCGTCGAGCACTTGATCCCGTTGCCGGAACAAGTCCGGGCAGGGCGACCACTCGATGATCCGGAACTGTATCGAGTGTTGGCGGACTTAGGTGAATTTGAAATGGGTACACCATGAACTCGATCCGCGCTTACTTCAATGAAGTCTTCGAGGCGAGCGTTGCGGGATGGAATCGGTTCTGGTTTGAACCGGCCGATCCGGCGACGCTCGCAGTAATTCGAATCTGCACGGGCGCGATGTTGCTGTACACGCACCTAATCTGGGGCCTAGACCTGCTGGGGTTCTTCGGAGCAGACGGTCGACTACCGGAGATGTTTTCCCGCGCAATGAACAACAGCGAGTTTGCGTGGAGTCCTTTGTTTGGCATGACATCGCCCACGCTGCTGTGGACCTTTCACGTGACCGCGTTGGCATGCTTTGCTTGTCTGATGATTGGTGCTTGGACACGGATCACGGCCTGGGCATCGTTCTTGTTTGCAGTTGCGTACGCGAACCGTGCAGCCGGTGCGTTATTTGGCCTGGATCAAATCAACGTCTTTTTAGCGCTGTATCTGGCGGTTGGCCCAGCGGGCGATGCATACTCGTGGGACCGACGACGCCAGCGCGGGGCAGGGCGGTGCCCCAGCATTGGAGCCAACATCGCGTTGCGACTGATCCAGTGCCACATGTGCATCGTCTATCTCTTTGCCGGCTTGGGAAAGCTTCTCGGGCCCACCTGGTGGGAAGGCACCGCGCTCTGGGGCGCGTTTGCGAATCTTGAATACCAAACGCTCGACATGACTTGGGTCTGCAGTCATCCAATGCCAGTCAATTTCGTGACCCATCTGATCTTGGTGTGGGAAATCAGTTACATCGCGTTGATCTGGCCTCGCTTGACTCGACCGATCATGTTGGCGTTGGCGATCCCGTTGCATCTAGGCATCGCCATCTGTATGGGTATGATCACATTCGGCCTAATCATGCTTGTGGGCAACTTTGCCTTTGTGCCGTCGTGGTGTGTACGGCAGTGGTTGGGCGAGCGAGATGTGGCAGGGCCGACGTGACCGAGTCACCTCTGCTAACTAACCCGGAATTGCCTGCGCGATCGGCAGGATAAACCGACATGCGCGTGATCAAGCTGACAATAAGCTACGACGGCACGGACTTCTGTGGATGGCAGGCTCAGGCGGAAGGTCGAACAGTCCAAACAACACTCGAAACCGCTTGGCAAAACATCACCGGCGAATTCATCCGCTTCACCGCCAGCGGCCGAACGGACGCGGGCGTCCATGCATTGGGGCAAGTCGTCAGCGCGAGAACTTGCTCGTCCTTTCCGCTCGCTCGACTACCATTGGCGCTCAACGCCAATTTGCCGGCCGATGTCCGCGTGTTGCAGGCCGAAGACGCGCCGAAGGACTTTTGTGCGATTCTGAGTGCACGCGGCAAGACGTATCGATACCTGATTCAGGATCGACCAGCTCACAACGTTTTTTGGCGGCGGTACGCCTGGCATCAGCCCAAGCAGCTTGACAGGATCTCCATGCAGGCGGCGGCAAATCTGCTAATCGGCGAACACGATTTTCAAGCATTCCAGGGCAGCGGATCGCCGCGCAAGACGACGGTGCGACACGTACGGCGCCTGACCGTCGACGATCATGCCACCGAACTTGCCCCGCTGCTGCGGATTGAAATTGAAGCGAACGGCTTTCTCTACAACATGGTGCGAAACATCGTGGGCACGTTGGTCGAGGTCGGGAAGGGCAGGGCGGCACCCGACTGGGTCGGAGACGTCCTCCGATCCTGTGATCGGACACAAGCCGGCCCGACGGCACCACCACAGGGACTCGCACTCGTACACGTCGAGTATCCGAAATGCGGGGACACTAGCTAAATCGTATCGATTGTAGTGATTGCGGGTCACCTACGGCGGATTCTGCGAATTACCCCTAGCTCGAGGCCGCGGATTCCGGGGACTCGGCCGGTCGCTGACCTTTTTCGGTTGGCGCCGTTTCGATAAACTGAAAGGTTGGGTGGGGTGTTCGTGTAACCCTAAATGGCTCCGGGAGAAATCGTGGCTGTTGATCGCAACTATATCGGCTCTTACCGACTGCTGAAGCTGGTCCGGGCCGGCGCCTCGTGCCAGATTTGGGAAGTAATTAGCGAGATCGACAATCGTCGCTGCGCGCTGAAGACACTGCAGGACGAGTTCCGTTCGAACAAAGATGAAATCGCGCTGCTGAAGCACGAGTACGCTGTTGGGCATGAACTGCATCATCCCCACGTAATTGAGATCTACGACTTCGACATCGTGCGCGGCATTCCCTATTTGGCGCTCGAGTATTTCGAATCGAACAACCTCAAGCAATGGATCCGCGCCGTGACGGATCCGGAAACGGTTCGCAATCAACTCCCGCTCATCATTCAACGTTGTGCCGACGGACTCAATTACCTACACGAACACGGCTGGGTACACCGCGACGTGAAGCCGGATAACTTTTTGGTCAACAGCGAAGCCGAAGTCAAACTGATTGACTTTGCCATCGCGGAGAAGATCAAGAAGGGCTTCGCACGATTTCTCAGCGGTCGTTCGAAGATCCAGGGCACTCGCAGCTACATGTCGCCGGAACAGATTCGTGGCGAGACGCTTGATCAGCGAAGCGACATCTACAGCTTTGGCTGCATGCTGTTCGAACTCTTTGTGGGACGCCCGCCGTTTACTGGCGGAAGCCCCGACGAGCTCCTCCAAAAACACCTCAAGGCCCCGGTACCATCCGTGTCCGCGGGCAACGACGAAATCACTCCTGAATTTGCCAATCTAATTACTCAAAGCATGCAAAAGAAACGGGAAGCCAGACCGAACTCGATGCGCGAGGTGCTTGATTTCATCGAATCAACTCGCATCCTGCGAGTCCAACGTCGCTAGTCGAATCGCACATCTGAGCTGCCGCCCGTTGCAAAACTTATCCAAGGAAGACCGTTATGGAATCTACGGGCATGGGCCTGTCATTCGAAACGCCGATCCAGGAACTGAACCGCAAACTGGAACGACTTAAGACAATCGGTCGGCCAGAGACGGAGGAACAGATTCGCGATCTGCGCCAAGAGATTGCATCCACAACGGCGAACATCTACGACAACCTGACGCCGTGGCAGATTGTCCAAGTCGCGCGGCACAAGGATCGACCACAGACGCACGATTACTTGCACCTCGTGTTTGATGAGTTCGTCCAACTGCACGGCGACAAACTGTTTGGTGACGATTCGGCCTTGAGAACTGGCTTCGCGAAGCTCGAACAATTCAAGGTCATGGTGATTGGCCATCAGAAAGGCCGCACCACAAAAGAACGCACCGCGTGTTACTTCGGTTGCGCCCATCCCGAGGGCTATCGCAAAGCGTTATCTAAGATGAAGCTAGCAGCGAAGTTCAACGTACCGATCATTTGCTTTATCGATACGCCGGGAGCTTATCCGGGCGTCGGCGCTGAAGAGCGCGGTCAGTCGCTGGCGATTGCCGAGAACATGTTTGAGATGTCGCGATTGCGTGTTCCGATTATCTGCATCGTGATTGGCGAAGGCGGCAGCGGCGGTGCATTGGGAATCGGCGTCGGCGACCGCGTTGGCATGCTGCAGTTCGCGTACTACTCGGTCATTAGCCCTGAAGGCTGCGCAGGAATTCTTTGGAAGAGTCACGAGTATGCTGAACGCGCAGCAGCGGCATTGAAGTTCACCTCGCCCGACTTACTCAAGTTCGGCATCATTGATGAAGTGATTCAGGAACCACTAGGCGGCGCTCATCGCGATCACCATCAGACCGCCAGTCGCGTGAAGATGTTCTTACTGAAATCACTCCGCGAACTACAGAAACTTTCGGGCGATGAACTGCTCGACCAACGCTACGACAAGTTCCGCCGCATGGGCGTGTTTCTCGACCACGCCAGCTAGGCCCAATTATGAATCTGACAGAAACCGCGGCAATTTCAGCCCGCTGCCCAACGTCCGATAATGTTTCTTATGTTCGATTGGACACCGGTAATTCCCGGGATTTTCAGCCCTAGCCGGACGCCCGGGCACTGTTTGCACAAGCACGATGCCCATCGCATCACGCAGGCGAACCCAATGCCTTCATCCGACGGATCAGTCCGCAGACCGTTCCTTCGGATACAACGCAGATCCAGCTGCCGCACTCAGCGGCGATCGAACTGATACCGCCGCTGCCGATCCGCGTTCGCCGGGTAGCCGCTTGCCGAATCGGCGTTTGCATCGCTGCCGAGATCACCAAACCACGAGCCGCTTTCTGACTCATTGTCGGCCGCGCGAAATCCGCCCCCCTGCCCTGACGGCAGCAATTCTTCCAGCGGGCGAAATTCATCGATGTCAAGCGATTCATCTTCGCCGTTGAGACCGCGGTCCAACTTCTCCAAATACGGCGACAAGAAATCGTGCAACTCAGCGGGCATCACCGCATCCGCCTGATCCAATAGTCGAGTGATGTAGTAACCAGACTTTGAATCAATGATCTGCTGGCGAGTCTTCGGCTGCGTGAGCGTCACGGCGAAGAGCGTAATGATCACGCACAGGAGAATGCCTTTTCCCAAACCAAATAGCGCACCCAGTTGCTGATCAAACTCTTTCAACTTGGCTTGATCAATGAAACCGCGAACCAATTGAAACACAACCCAGATCACGAACGATGTCGCCACATAGAGAATCAACATCGCCGCAAACGTATTCCATGGCGGCTGCGCGTTGATCTTGGCGGCAACGACATCGCGAAACTGCATCGCCACGATGTAGCTCACAACGATCGCTGCCACGGAAGCGATCTGCCACGCCAAGCCACGGCGAAAGCCATAGAACGTGGTTACGGCCAAGACAATTACCATGATGAGGTCATACGCTTGCATTTGAATTACGTCGCCAGCAAGGAGTGTTGAAGTGCAGTCACCCAGCACCACGTCACGACGCAATCGCGATGGGTACGGCGGCGAGTATAGCGAGCACAGCAGGGGGCTCAAAGACCATTCCACGCGATAGCACTTCGCTGGACATGCTGCATTATTGGCTGGCAACAGAATCTGATGCGCGCATTCCCTAAATCCGCCTTGAGTCCGCGCACCCTTTTCCCGTACAGTCTGGGACGCGATGAGCAGGGCGATAGCAGGGGACTTCACGCGACAATGGCCGGTTTCAAGACGCACATTTCGGTGAGCACACTTGCAGGCGCAGCTTACGGGCTTGTCGGGCATCTCCAATACGGCATGCCAGAGACGACCTCCATGGTTGCGGCGGGACTTTGCGGTA
>JAGQPK010000249.1 GCA_020426755.1 Planctomycetales bacterium | reverse complement strand
ATCGATTACCAGAATTCGCCGCAGCCGGTCGTGAATCGCTGGAACAACGACTATTCTCGGCAGCACCGATCTACCCAGACTTAGAAACGATCAAACTTGCGGACTCACTCAGTCTGTTTCTCGAAAAGACCGGTGGCAAGCATCCGCTCAACGAAATCATCATGGCCGGTAAATCACCGCGGGCGCGCGCCGCGGAACTGATCAACGGCTCGACATTAAGCGACGTACCCGAGCGGAAACGTATTGCGGCTGCGGGTGTCGCCGGCGTTCAAGCTTCGAACGATACGCTGATCCAATTGGCACGTGCAATCGACTCATACGCGCGCAACCTGCGGACACGTTTCGACCAGCAGGTCGACGAACCGCAACGACAAGCGTATGCCCAACTCGCGAAAGCTCGCTTCGCAGCTTTAGGGACGAGCGTCTACCCCGATGCAACGTTCACATTGCGTCTGGCATTTGGCACCGTACGTGGCTACGACGATGGTGGCACAGCAGCTCCCGCATGGACGACACTCGGCGGAATCTACCAACACGCCGAAGCGCATGGCAGCCAGGCACCGTTTAAGCTGCCAGCTCGTTGGCTGGAGCGACGCTCCGCGATCAAAGCCGACACGCCGTTCAATTTCGTCAGCACAGCAGACATCATCGGCGGCAATTCAGGCAGTCCCGTTGTCAATCGCAACGGCGAAGTGGTCGGCATCATCTTCGATGGCAACCTGCCGTCACTCGTTCTGGATTTCGCTTATTCGGATGATGTTGCACGGGCGATTTCCGTCGATTCGCGTGGTATCATGGAGGCCCTTCGCTCGATCTATCGAGCGACCGACTTGGCCGATGAGTTAGGTCGGTAATATCTGACTATCCACGATTGGAAATCCGCCATGCAAACAAACCGCCGACAGTTTCTCGCACAATCAATCGCAGGTATCGCTGCAGCGTCATGCACGAGCTATGCCACTGCAGCCCCGGTAACACCCATGTTCCGGTTTGGCCTAGTGACCTACATGTGGGGAAGCGAATTGGATGTGCCGGCGTTGATCAATGCGTGTGAACAATCAGGCGTGCTCGGTGTCGAATTGCGAACGACACACGCGCATGGCGTGGAACCCAGTCTGGATGGCAAAGCCCGCGCAGCGGTACGCGACAAGTTCGCCAATAGCAAAGTCGAACTTGTCGGAATTGGCAGCAACGAGCGTTTTGACTACGTTAACCAAGCCGAGGTCAAAGCCTCGCTGGACCGGGCCAAGGCCTTCATCGACCTCAGCAAAGATGTCGGTGGCTCCGGCGTCAAGGTTAAGGGCGATGGTTTTCATGATGACGTACCGCGCGAGCAAACACTCAAGCAGGTCATCTCTGCTCTGCGGGAGCTGGGCGATTATGGTGCAGAACGCAACCAACAGATCCGGCTGGAAGTTCACGGCGGCTTCAGCGAAATCCCAGTGCATTACGAGATCATTAGCCGGTTGAATCATCCGAACGTACGCACTTGCTGGAATTCCAACGGAGCCGATCTGAAGGGCGATGGCTTGGATGCCAACTTCCAGAAGCTACGCCCATTCTTTGGCAAAACGGCTCACGTACGACAACTCGACGCTCCGGATTACCCTTGGGACAAACTAATTGAGCTAATGGTCGGCAGCGAATACGACGGCTGGCTACTCCTGGAAGCCCACAGCAAAGGCACACCCGAAAACGTAATTGACCGCCTCAAAGAACAGGTCGCGTTGCTTGATGCATACCGGCGCAACGCCGTGGAACATCTGTCCAACTGAGCCGGTATGCCGATCGTTGAAATCGATGACGTCGACGATCCGAGACTCGACGTCTACCGCCAACTGAATCAGACGAACCTCACAGCAATGTCGGGCCGCTTCATCGCAGAAAGCCGACTGTTGGTCGAGCGTTTGGTCGCTAGTTCTTACCAGGTCGAGTCGATCCTGGCGGCAGAGCAGTTCCGTGCCGAGCTTTTGACGACGGCACCGCCCGACACAATCATCTATCTGCTCAGAAAAGAGCTGATCAGCGCCGTAATTGGTTTCCACTTTCACCGCGGGATGCTGGCGTGCGGACTTCGACAGCCCAACCCGACGCTCGGCCAACTTCTCGCCAACCGAACGGTGATAGATACCGAGTCCGGACGCACAATCATTGTCTGCCCACACATCGTCGATCCGACCAATTTGGCCGGCGTGATCAGAAACGCATGTGCGTTCGGCGTCGACGGGTTAATCTTGGGGCCGCAATGCGCCGATCCGTTTTCGCGGCGCGTTGTTAGAGTTTCGATGGGAACCGTGCTTCAATTGCCAATTCGCATCGCCGATGATTTAATCCCCGAGCTGGACATGCTCTACCACACCTTCGCATGCACACGAGTCGCGACGGTCCTTGATGATCGAGCCACACCGCTTCGCTCGGCCGAACGGCCTCGCCATCTGGCATTGTTATTCGGCAGCGAAGGACACGGACTACCACAGGACATCATCGAGCACTGTGACGAGCTTGTGACACTCCCGATGAAGCGCGGCACCGATTCGCTGAATCTCGCGACGTCCACCGGTATCTTTCTCTACCACTATTCACAGTAGCGGGTCTCCCGAATCAACTGCAGAACTCCCCCAAGCATCTAGCCGACCTATATCGATCTAGCGGGCCGAGAGTTGCTACGACACGGTCCACGTCCCCGTCATCGAAACCTGTTACTTATTAATGACCTCGGGCTCAGTAACATTCGTCATATCTTTGCCGCAGCAAACAAGCTCCGCGCAACCGCTGGAACACTTGCACTCTTTCGTAACATGAACTTCGAAACCGCAGCTCTCACACCGAAACATGTCGCCAACCTGAGGGGCCTTCTTCGTAGGCATAACAATTCTCCTAGACAGTTCATGAGACATTTGTCGCTGTGCCAGATGTGCAAGTGACGTGCCGCGTCCTGCTGGCACACTCACGTCACCCATTTATTGAGATGTCGTCGAGAAAAACAACCGAGCGACAACCCTCGCCCCGAAGGCAAAACCATCGACCTGGCGTGAGCTCTACCAAGCTGAACGACTTGAGACCCTCGCAGTAGCCGCATCACTCAAAAACTCCGCTCGTCGATCGTCTAATTTCCAGTTGGCGCGAGACATGCTATCGGCTCACCAAACGTCGAACGGACGTTCTAACAATAAAAGACAATTAGCTGACGAGAAGCTGGGGTTGGAATCATGGCGAAGAAGGCAAGCCGCAAAGCAAGTGCAAACACGGGTCGCGGTGGCGAACCACATCAGAACGTGTCAGGCGACGAGCAGTACCTGACAACAAATCAAGGCGTACCGATTGCGGACAACCAAAACACGCTGACTGCAGGACCGCGCGGGCCGCAGTTACTTGAAGACTTCATCATGCGTGAAAAGATCACGCGATTCGACCACGAACGGATTCCTGAACGGGTCGTGCATGCGCGTGGCTACGCAGCACACGGATACTTTGAGACATACGATTGTCATTCGAACTTAACAAAGGCGGCCTTCCTGCAAGATCCTAAAGTACGTACCCCGGTGTTCTGCCGCTTCTCCACGGTCGCCGGCAGCAAAGGGTCCCCTGATACCGCGCGTGACGTGCGTGGCTTCGCGGTCAAGTTCTACACGACCGAAGGCAACTACGACCTCGTCGGCAACAACATGCCCGTGTTTTTCATACAAGACGCGATTAAGTTTCCCGATTTAATCCACAGCGTCAAACCGGCCCCTGATCGCGATTTCCCTCAAGCCCAGTCGGCTCACGATACCTTCTGGGATTTCGTGTCGCTCAGCCCGGAAAGCATGCATATGCTCATGTGGGTGATGTCGGATCGCGCCATTCCGCGTTCCTTCCGAATGATGGAAGGCTTTGGCATTCACACGTTTCGCATGATCAACGCCAAAGGTAAAGTCACGTTCGTCAAGTTCCATTGGCGGCCCAAGCTTGGCACGTTCTCATTGATCTGGGATGAAGCGGTGAAGATTTCCGGCGCGGATCCGGACTTTCATCGCCGCGACCTTTGGCAGGCAATCGCCAGCGACGACTATCCCGAGTGGGAATTATCGGTCCAAACGTTCACAGAAGCGCAGGCTGCTAAGTTTGACTTCGACGTCCTGGACCCAACTAAGCTCGTTCCGGAAGAACTCGTACCGCTAACGCCACTTGGCCGCATGGTGCTTGATCGCAACGTTGACAACTTCTTTGCGGAAACCGAACAAGTCGCTTTCTGCCCTTCGCACGTCGTGCCCGGTATCGACTTCTCGAATGACCCACTCTTACAAGGTCGGCTATTCTCGTACCTCGATACGCAGCTGTCGCGGCTCGGCAGCCCCAACTTTCATCAAATCCCGATCAACCAACCGCGCTGCACCGTCGCCAACTTCCAACGTGACGGGCAGATGCAGATGGACATCCCGGCAGGTCGTGTGGCCAATGACCCGAACAGTTTAGATTCCGGCGTTCCCCGCGAATCGCATGAGCATGGCTTCCAAAGCATCGCGGTCGAAGAATCCGGCCAGAAACTACGAATGCGACCCGAGAGCTTTGCGGACCATTACACTCAAGCACGCATGTTCTGGATCTCGATGACTGAACCGGAACAGCGACACATCGTAGGCGGTTTTGCCTTCGAACTGGGCAAATGCCACGAACCCAAGATCCGTCGACGCATGCTCGGCCATCTTAAGATCATTGACGGCAAGCTGGCCAGACAGGTCGCGACGAAATTAGGTATGAATGAATCCGATGCGGATCCGATCAAACCCGCCGTGAAAGTCGGTGAATGCAGACCGTCGTCGCCACTCTCACAATACGCTGCCCCTCCCGAATCACTCTCAGGCAAGAAGATTGGACTGCTAACGACTGACGGCGTTGAAGCAAAGCTGTACAACGCGTTGCTGAAAGCGGCCAAGTCCGAAAAAGCGACGCTTGAAGTGATTGCTCCAACGATCGGCTCAATTGCCACCTCGGCCGGCAAGGAAGTGTCGCCAGACCATTTCGTCACTGGGGCTCCGTCTGTCCTTTTCGATACCATCGTGATCGCGCCAGCGGCACAGCACGCCGACAAGCTGACGAGCATGGCCGCGGCAGTCGACTGGCTCCGCGATGCGTTCGCCCATCTGAAGATCATCGCCTTCACCGAACCCGCCACACCAATTTTTGAACTTGCCGGCATGGCAATGGATGCGGATGAAGGCCTGGTCAACCTTAGCGAACAGACGGTCAACGAATACGTCGCAGCAGCGCGAAGCTTCAGGATTTGGGAACGAGAACCTCTCGTTCGTTAAATCACCATTGCCATGCTCGTTCTGGCCTTCGTTGCGAGCGTTGCATAGCAGCAGCAGTTCACACCAAATCGCCGTACATCCCGTCATTCAAATGCTGCCGATACAACTCCGCGTCGGCAGCAGAAAAACAGCAGAAGACAACTCGCGCCGGTGACGCGTGGGTTGCCAGCCAACGCACAACCTGCGAGATGGCAATCTCGCAGGCTTCGCGTTTTGGATAGCCGTAGACTCCGGTCGAAATACACGGAAAAGCGATGGACTCGAGCGTGGCTGCGGCGGCAATCCGGAGTGATTCTCGGTAACACGACGCCAACTGCTGAGCTTCACCGCGTTCACCGCCCTCATAGATCGGCCCGACCGTGTGAATCACGTGGCGTGCAGAAAGTCGGTATCCGGCAGTAATCTTCGCGGCCCCAGTCGGACAACCACCCAATGTGCGACATTCAGCGAGAAGCTCAGGCCCCGCTGCGCGGTGTATCGCACCATCCACGCCTCCACCACCTAACAACGATTCGTTTGCTGCATTTACAATTGCGTCAACAACGAGCGCCGTGATGTCGCCATGTAGAACTTCGATGCGTTGTAGGATATTCGAATTCATTTTGCCACTCGCAGAACTTGCTCGCACCCTTCACAACACGATCAAAGAGTTTTGCAGCGTGAAAGTCAGAGTTGCAGCGTCCCTGCAAGCTCGCGGTGACCACTGCAGCGAATCAATGCCGCCCGTGATTCAAACCGCTTCACACATCTCAGCCAGCTTGAGAACGGTTGATAGGTTACGAGCGGTGGCGGGAACCCCCAGCTTACGCTCCATTCGTTCCGCTAGTTTCGATTTGCCAAAACCATCAGGTGTATGCAGATAACAAACTCGTTCAATCAGTTGAAATTCTTCAGTTGGTGTGGCAACGTCGTGCAGCGCAGCCAAATCGGGCGATGTAGGCGTCGCTGCCAGAAAATAGAAATGCAGCAACTTGGGAACTTGCACCTTTGCCGCAAATGGATTGTTCTCAATCGCGGCCTGGACTTCTTGAGCCGTCAACAATATGACACGCGGTTGAAACCCAAAAGTACTCTGCAAGCCGGCCGTAATCAGCTTGTCGTTGGCGGGCTTTGACTTACTCTTCGAACGAAAGAACACGTTGCCGGATTGAATGTAAGTACGCACATCTGCGTAACCTAGTGAGTCGAACAGTTCACGCAACGTCGCCATTGGGACGATCTTCTTGCCGTTCACGTTGATGCCGCGTAAGAGGGCAATCCAAGCGTGCATCACTTGGAATCCAACAGCATTTCGATCGCTTTTGCAGCGCGACTTTTGCGAGTATCCTCGCGTTTGCCTTCCGAAATCCAGTTGATGTATTCCGAGCGATGTGACGGTGGCAACCGATCAAAAAGCGTCTTGGCCTCTGTGTTGCTCGACAACACCGCTTCAAACTCTGGCGGGATTTGCATCATCCTGTTCCTTAATACACTGCGTAGTCGTTCCAACGCGTCGCAACGACTTCATACACGCGAAATCAGATCGTCGCACAGCCTATACCCATTATGGCCGTTGTTGCATTGCCGAGCAAGATTACGGCACCTCGCGAATCAATTGGCAGTGCGCAAGCGCAGCGTTCGCTTCCTTCCGAGCGAGCTTGGCTTCGCGCTGCAGACTGAGACAGGCATTGGACGACGGAGGCCTGGGATGGGGCCGACGTGCCGGTAACACTGTTTGACGTGAGATCAAAAGCAGGCCGTACCGCTCGGCTTAGTTACAAGGCGGCAGCTGCGCGGCCGCATTCCCAAATGACGGCCCTCAGCGTCCCACGCCCCACAGTCGCCCGACCAACGCATGCATCTCCGGATCATGTTTCAGCAATTCGCCTTGCGTGAATGGATAGAAATCATTGCGTCCGAAGAACGCTTCGCTGCTCTCCGCGAAGTACTCCATCGGATTCGACATCCCGTAAGCCTGCTCGCGCGTCGTTCCGTT
>JAGQPK010000248.1 GCA_020426755.1 Planctomycetales bacterium | reverse complement strand
CGCGGTCGCATGAGTAATACGATGTCGTCGACAAGTTCGCGTAGCGACAAATCCGTGTTCTCGATGGAAAGCTTGCCGGCTTCGATCTTTGACACGTCCAGGATATCGTCAATTACCACCAGCAGATGGTGACCATTCGTGTGAATGATTTGCAGCGACTCACACATTTGATCGGGATCCAATTCCCGGTGATGTTGCAGGAGAAAGTCCGCGTAGCCTAAGATGGCCGTCATGGGGGTGCGGATTTCGTGGCTCATGTTGGCGAGAAAATCGCTCTTGGCAAGATCCGCTTTGATGGCCAACGCCAACGCTCCATGGCTTTGTCGAATTGCCGGTCGGATGACCCACACGAAAGCAAAGACAATTATCGCCAGTAGCAACACGGAAAAAATACGTTTTCTTGCGAGCCCGCGCGATACCTTCCTACTGAAGTCGAGTTCGATTGACTCCACGACATGATCCATCATGGGCAAGAAGTCTTCTGCCGCAAACGTCAGTTGCTGCAGCGATTTGACCAGACCATCCGTGAGCTGTTCGTGATCCAACTCGGCAAGGAATTGGTTAGCACGCGTGAGCAATGCCGTCAGTTTCGGCGTGAGCAGTGGCAGTTCAGTTTCTAGGCCGCGGCGTGCAAGTTCCGTGGCGACTGCCGAATGGCCATTTTTCAGTTCCAAAATGACGCGCGACAACTCGCGACGCTGCGCTTCGTTGTCCGCGTGTTGCTGAGATAAGGCTTGCGCGAGAACGACGACACGTTGGCTCCTCATACGCTGTCGACCGGCTTCGTTGATCGTTGCTGCACTGTGCTGCCAACTCGCCAGCTGCGCGTAGTCAGCGACCAAGATCAGTGTGATCAGAAGGCACATCGCCAGGACGGTACCCACTACACGAATAGTGAGTCTTCCTGTGATGGCATTACTGGCCCGTATCATCTGCGTGTCCTGCGGTCGGAAGTGCGAATGGCCGCGAAACGCAGGCCCCGGTAATTGCAATCGTCTTTTCACCAGTCGCACGATGGTGAATTCAATTAACGTTAGCACGACCTCGTATCATTTTTGCCTTAACAAAGCTCGCTCGCTGGCAGAGGTGCTCCGATTCGGATTGCTCTGAACCGAATGACCGTTTTGGCAAATTACTGCTGCTCCCCCTCGACTGCTCGAGCGAGGATGCATTCGGCAGAAGTCGCCGCACGAGAATGCACCATGAGTGCCAAGAACGTGTTTGGTACCATGTCAATCTTGCACGGGTGAGAATGTATAGATGGAGAAAACCAGCCCGGGGGCTGTTCCATTTTCCGTCGGTCAGCCACAATTTCTCCATGGAACACTCAAACGAAGATCAGCAGCCCACCACTCCAACTATCCACTTGGATCAGTTTCTGAAACTTATGGGGCTCATGCGAACCGGCGGACAAGCCAAGGTCGTAATTCAAGCCGGTGAAGTAATGGTCAATGGCGAAGTTGAAACACGTCGGCGTCGTCAGCTGCGCGACGGTGACTGCGTGAGTTGGAATGGCGAAGAGATCGTTGTGGAGTTCAACGGCGAATAGTTTTCGCAGGATGAAGTGTGCGGACGCGAGTGCCGCGACGCGGTGCGTGGTGGCTGAGTGGCTTGGCAACTAGGCCACGCCGGTCGGTGCAGACTCCGCCGTGGCAGGTTGCTGTTCTGACTCTGGTCGGTCCAGCGGGGAGGTATGCTCACCCGCTGGTGGACAAGGGGGCCGGTTACTCGGCGCCGACCCGCAGCGATTCACTCTTGGGCGAGACAAACCGCAAGGCGATGAACATCGGTAACAGAATGACGGCGACCGCGGCGAACCAACCCCAGGGCGACATCAGCATGCCTGCCCAGTGGAAGAATGAACTCGTTTCGATAAACGCCTTGGCCGCATCCGTGTTTGCCTCGGCGGCCAAGGGGATTCCGCCCAAGGCAAAGTCGCGTGCGACGGCGACACCGCCGATGGCCGCTTTGCCAGCCAAGGCGACTCCGGCAAACGTATACCAGCCGATGCCAATGCCACCCGCCGTCCAGTAGCCGACTGCCGCACCGCCCAACGCGACTGCGCCGATACCCAGACCGCCGAATGCCAACAGTCCGATGCTAACTGCTCCAAACGCAAATCCGCCGACTGCGATGCTGCCGCAGGCAAACAAGATTCCGTACGCTTTATCGCCAATCGCAATCCAGCCGACTGCCGGCTGAAGTTGCCGCTGGCCGTACGCCGACGCTCCGTGGAAGCGGACGGAGATCAGTGGGACGCCGAGCAGTCGCCACGGTGAATCGTAACTGCGTGTATATTGCAAGGTGCGCATCACCGCGGGCAATCGCGCGGCAACTTCGTCCTGCGAAAGTGAGCGTACCGTGCCTGTTTCACGTCGGATACGCGCGATCTTGACGTTCGCCCACAACACTGTGCCACCCAACGCGATGACGTAACTTATCGCCGTCACGACGATCGCCGCAACCAATGCACTTGGATGTGTCGCACGCCACTGTTCGCCAAAGGTAATCAGCGTGCCCAGGGCAACACTCGAAGCCACGATCAAGCCGACAATGACACGCATCAACTGATGCACAAACACTCGTTCCGCATCCGATCTAGCGGACCGCATACTCATCGTGTAGCCGAACCAGCCGCCCAACAGTCCCGCTGCTGGACCGAGCAACACGCCCACGTAACCAAGCCAACTTGCACTACTCATGGCACCCACCCCTTTCGCCGTGGTGATCGTGACCGTGGCAGCTTTCGCGGATGTCGACATAATCGGCAACGCGGCCACCACGCCTAACGTAAACGCACGACCGGGAGCACTACGCAGCAGGCCACGTTCGACCACTCCGACAATCTCGTTGCGCAACATCTCTCTGCCGCGCGACAAGCGTTGCCTGACTGTGTTCGGCGTGAGGTCCAACAACTCGGCCACTCGCGCGACCGACTGTTGTTCGCGGTAAAAGAGGACTAAGGGCTCTCGATAGGTTTCCGGCAAGCCAGACAATGTGCGATCGAGTAACTCCTCTTCCTCACGCGCGACCGATGTCGATGCTGGATCGTCAGCAGGCGAGCTCGCGACCTGGTCAGCGACGATTTCATGTGCCGACTCCAGCACGTCGCGCGAGCGGCGCCGATTGCGATCGTTCGCCAAATTGCGCACGATCCCGCACAGCCAGGGGCGCAGACGAGTCGGCTCGTGAAGTGTCTCGAGCGCGTGCCAAGCAGAAACAAAGGTCTCTTGTGCCAGCTCTTCGCTGACATGCAGGTTGCCGGTGATGGCGTACGCAATCGAACAGACAAGCGTCTGATAGCGACTGACAATTTCAGTGAACGCCTGTCGGTCGCCTTGCAGGGCTTGGTCAACCAGAACGAAATCCGCAGTGGCCATGCTTGTGACCTTTCTAACGACCCATTTTGCCCGTAACACTCACGGTCTAACAACAGGTAGTCGAAACATGGTCCAGCGCGACAAGAAATTTTTCGCTACTGGCAGCGTAAGGAAGCGTCAATCCGACTGGGATTCGCCGGCCACTCGCTCCAGAGTAATCGGGTCGTCGGCACGTGGGTTCCGAATACGGAGCGCCAAGTTGCCTGCCAACAGATCGTCGATTGTGCGGCCGACGACGGCTGCACGCCAGCCCATCGCCAAAGCGGGAGCCGGGTCGTCCTCGTTCGCCGCCGGCGGTACCAGCCGGTATTCGACTAAGTCACGCACGTCCTGAACGGTGCCGACCAGACTTGGGGCCAGCTCAAGTGAGCGGCAAATGCTGCCCAAGGCCGTAGCGATGAACTGCCCGACCAAGCTACCGTGCGACGAAGGCTTGCGCGGCGGACGCGTCGGCCACTCACTCCGCGGCAACGCGAGTGCACGCTGAATGCAGTCCGCGACGGCATCAAAGTGTCGCTTCGATAAACTACGCTCGATGCCACGGATTGCGCGGATTTGTTGTGGGTCTGATTTGCCACGACGCGCGAGCTCGACAAGCAAATCGTCACGCAGAACGCGCCTGGGCGGCCGGTTCTGCGCTTCCGCCTCCGCCTCGCGCCACCGCCACAGCTCACGCACAATTACCATCGCCTTCTCCGAAAGGCCTGTCGAGCCGGAGACGCGTCGCCAGTTTTCGCGCAGCTCGAACTCCTCCAGTTCCGTTTGCCAGCGTGTCATTTCGTCGTCCATCCACGACAGGCGGCCCAACGTGTCGAGTCGCGCGTGCAGGCAGTCGTACAATGGCTTGAGGTAGGTTACGTCCTGAATCGCGTACTCAATCTGCCGCGGCGATAGTGGACGGCGACGCCAGTCCGTGCGCGTCTCGCCCTTGGGAAGTTCGACATCGAGCAGCTTCTGCAGCAGTTTGCCGTACGATGCCGGGTATTCAAGTCCAATCAATCCGGCCGCAATTTGAATGTCGAAGAGTCGCTGCGGCCGTTTGCGCATTGCATGAAAGCAAAACCGAAATTCCTCGCGGCCCGCATGTACCACCGTGAGATGATCGCCAGTACAGATCGCTTCCCAGAAGGGCGTCACGTCGCGCACATCACGCGGGTCAATGACTGCCAAGTGCTCGTCAGCAGCTACTTGGATCAGGCAGAGATCAGGTCGATAGGTATCCTCCGACACGAATTCGGTGTCGAAACCAATCATGGACGCCGAACTTAGCTGTTCACAAAAACGATGGAGTTGGGCTGGGGTGCGAATGTATTCGTGTTGCACGAGAGTTCTTTTGTGGTAGCGCGGTTCGGCGGGCGTGGCGAAATCCAGTTCAAGCGACCGGCCCTGGTCACCCGCGTCAGGACCCATGCCGGTTGGCTACTATCTTAAACATCCCCTCATCAAGCGACCAGAACAGGTTAGCCGTTGGGGGTGGCTCGTTTATAATGCGGCGGCGTAGCTGCCGACTTGATACGGAACCGGCATGAATCACCGCTGAGAATCGATCACCAATTGACGGGGCAGCGTCGTCCCGTTGATCGCCGGATCGCCGGACTCCTGATCATTCGCCATGCCGTGCCCATAATGCGGTGCCCATATAGGAGCAGCGGTAGGGGGCCCGATCGCAGGCGAGATTTCGCCGCGATCTTGACCGCTCACGCGACGCTCCGCATAGCTCTTTTCCTGATTCACAGCATCGGGTACCATTCTACTCCTGTCCTTCGCGGTACCGTTTGTCTCGGGCGAGCGTATTCGAAGGGTTGGCCCGTCAGTGACATTTTTTGTCCGCCGTGGCCGAGGAGGGTAAGCGAATGGCTAGCGGCCTCATTGGAAATGAGGTGCCCCTAACGGGGTTGCGGGTTCGAGTCCCGTGCCCTCCGCTGCGATGAATTGCGGCACACTCTGCCTGCCGCCTGTACGCGATCCGCGCAGCTCAACAGACTCCGCGCAGCTCAACAGGCACCGCGCAGCTCAACAGGCACAGTGCTCTTTCGTGGCGGAGTTTGAGCGAAATTTGCTGTCGGACTGAGCATTTCTAAATGCCCATTGGCGAGCTCGGAATGTGCTTCTAACATTCCGAATTCCGAAATCCTCACTCGATCGCTTTAGTCCAGGTCGTCACCTTGATGGTAACGTGGGCGAGCGGAGTCGGCGTTGCCACCGTCAGAGACTGCTGCCAGATAGGCGCTCGTCACGGCTGTCTCGATTTGCTGCCGACAATGTGGGTTGATCGGGTGGGCGACATCAAAGTGTATCTTGGTATCACGTTGAAGTCGTTTGATGGTGGCTTCATCCCGCAAGTGACTGCCGCAGTTGCCGCAGAACGAAGTGTCGATGGGATTCTTGTACTGACATGATGGGCACTTTGCCGTCAGCTTGCGACTCGGCATCGCAATCAATAGTCCGTCAGCCTTCTCGATGACGCGCACGTTATGCACAACAAAGCTGTTGTCGAATACCACGGCACAGTACGCTTTGAGTCGATCTTCCGTCCCTGCACATAAGTTAACTTGAACATCAGTGATTTCCACGCTCTATTGCTCCTGACGGCTCCTCCCTCGTATTTGCGCAGTGCCCCTGCATTTCACTTTTCAAAGTAACGCGAAATGGCCCCGGTGGGAATCAGTGGAGGGACCGCTTTTTTAATCGTAATTAGTGATCGCAGCGAGACGAACTATAAGCTTTTGTGGGTTGCCACAAAAAGCTGACAAAGAGGGGGAGCCGGTGGTGCGAATTGTGGTGATGGACGGTGCGACGCTCAATCCTGGCGACAATCCGTGGGCTGGCTTGAATCAACTTGGTGACGTGCAGATCTACGAGCGGACGGCGCCCGATCAACGGGTTGCGCGTGCGCGGGACGCGGAGGTTCTCGTCGTCAACAAGGTCCGGATCGACGCCGAAACCTTAGCGGAATTGCCTCAGCTGCGTTTGATCACGGTGTCCGCGACGGGGCACGACTGCGTGGATAGTGCGGCGGCACGCGAGCATGGAGTCGCAGTAACGAACGTGCCCGTCTACGGCACGGACTCGGTCGCGCAGCACGTCTTTGCGCTGCTGTTACACATGTTGCATCGCGTCGATTTGCACGATGCGACGATTCGCGCGGGTGAATGGAGTCGACGGGGCGACTTCAGTTATTGGATGTCACCGCTAACCGAGTTGGCGGGGCGTGAGTTGGGGGTAGTGGGGTTCGGACGCATTGGTCGCGCGGTTGCTCGTTTGGGAACCGCGTTCGGTATGCGCGTGATCTACACGACGCGATCATCACCACGGCCCGAAGACTTGGTGGCCGGCTACGAAGCGGTATCGCTGGACGAGTTGTTGGCTCGTGCCGACGTCTTGACGCTCCATTGTCCGCTAACCGACCAGACACGCGGTATGATACGGTCCGAGACATTGGCGAAGCTCAAGCCCTCTGCTTACTTGATCAACACGGGACGCGGTCCCCTGGTGGTCGAACAGGATCTGGCTGATGCGCTCAACCGGGGTGAACTTGCCGGAGCCGGTCTGGATGTCGCTTCGGTCGAGCCGATGCTCCCCACGAATCCGTTGCTGGCGGCGCGGAACTGCTTTCTGACGCCCCATCTGGCGTGGGCGACGCTGGCCGCACGGCGCCGACTGATGGAGGTGACGGTCGCCAACGTCGCCGCGTTCTTGGCGGGCCAGCCGCAGAACGTCGTGAATGCGTGACGCTCAGATCAGCCAATCGAGTCCGATGTCCAAGCAGCGTGCGGAGTGAGTCAACGCGCCCACGCTGATTCGATCGACGCCTGTCCGCGCGATTTGAGCGACCGTTTGCAGGTTGACGCCGCCGGAGGCTTCCAGCTCGATCTGTGGATCCCCCGCGGTGTCCCGCATCTGCACCGCTTCTCTAAGCTGTTCGCAGGTCA
>JAGQPK010000247.1 GCA_020426755.1 Planctomycetales bacterium | reverse complement strand
CACCTGTCTCGACTAAAACAACCGCTGCGACACTGAGGGCGCGCACCCTACCCTTCTCGATCACCAATGTCTCGCTCGATAACGCGGGAGCCGGACGGTACGTCACGATGACGCTGCGTGGAGCCAAGTTCGCACCCGATGCGGCCGTTCGACTGGTGCGTCCGATGTTCGGCGAGTATGCCCCGGTCAGTTATCAGGTTGTTGATGCGACTCGCATTTTAGCGACGTTCGATCTGACGGGCGCGCCACACGGACTGTACGACGTGCAAGTAATCAATCCGGACGGCGCGGTTGCCGTGCAGCCCTATCGGTTACAAGTCGACGATGCCTTGCCGCTGGATGTCGCCGTTGGGTTGGGCGGGCCGGCAAGTCTTGATTTTGGCGAGGTCGGTGTCTACGGTGTCACGATTCAAAGCACAACCAATGTCGACATTCCGTACGTCTATCTGGAATTCGGTGTGCCTCACGTCGAGAATAAGCTTCCCAGCTTGATTCCCGGCGATGCACTGCGGTTCGAGAACACGTTGCGCGGTGAACCGGAATGCGAAGACCTCACCGATAGCCATCTCTGTGTCGCGACACTTGACGGCACTGGCGTGGAAGCCGAACCGCTCTTCGCGGATCTCAACTCAACATTCAATCTGGATGGCATCTTAACTGCGCGCGGCTTCACGCTCGACATGAAGGCGGATGGTTTTGCAGCACGCAGTTTCGTGGTCGATGTCTATCCTGAGTTCCGTCGCCTGCTGGCGGAAGATCCCGACTTCCTGGATAAGCTGTCTATCAATGATCTCGACGACCTAGCATTTCAATTCGGCATTTTCGCAGCAGCCACGCCGATGACAGTCGAAGAGTATGTGGCGCGACAAACCGCCGACGCGGAAACCGTCCGTCAAGCAATCCTAGCCGACGACACAGCGCCGCGTGCGTTCCGTTCGTTAGCGGGCGACCAGCAGTTATGGACGGAAATGTACTTGGCGGGACTTGTCGCCACTGGCGAGCTGCGTGCCGAAGATGCACCGCCACCTATTCGTCTGTCGCACAAGATCACCAGCGATATCGCGTCGCTTGCCGAAGGTTTGCTCGGCAGCGAAGTCGGCTTGAACGCTTATCGCGACGGCCAGAACCTCGTCGAAGTACCGGGCGACGCAAATGGCGACAGTGTGATTGACGAAGGCGAAACTGTCTATCGACGCAGTATCGAGAAGTTCATCGAAACAGTACGCGGCTATCTGGGGCACACGCCTGATGTCTATAACGGCACGACGCTGTTTGACTTCGACAACTACGATCAACATCTGACATTCCCCACTCAGTTCTTGACCTTCACGATTCAAGTCGGTGAGGAACAAAACATTGAGAGTCTGCCGGTCGAAGATGTTGATCTGAGTGCGTACTTCCTGGCTGCAGGTGTTAACTCGGCCGGTGTGGGACTCACTGGGCCGCAAGGTGTGGGCGATGCCAACTTCGTACCGCTTAACACTGCCCTGCCCTACACGATCGAATACGTTCACGATCCCGAGTCGACCGCGCCCGTACGCCAGTTGCGCATCTTGCAACAGCTTGATGAAAACCTGGACGAGCGTCAGTTCCGTTTGAGCGATATCGAAATCGGTGGCATGCTGCTCGACCTGCCCGAAGATCGAGCCGCGTTTACCGGCGAGTTTGATTTGACGGACACGCTCGGTTTTGCGCTTGAATTGACCGCGGGTGTTGATGTGACAACACGGACCGCGACTTGGTTGTTTCGCGCGATCGATCCTCGTGATGGTTTGCCACCGGTCGACCCGTCGGTGGGAATTCTGTTACCCGGCGACAACGTTACGGTTGGCTACATCATCCAAGCAAGTCAGGCAACTCGCACCGGCGACACGATTGACACGTTTGCTCGCGTGATCGTCGACGATCAGCCGCCGCGTGATTCACGGCAGATTCATGCGACGATTGATGCGAGTGCTCCCACGACGGAGTTCACTGCTCGCAACGTCGGCAACAATACTTATGCGTTGGCGTGGTCGGCCGTTGACGATGCGTTAGGTGCCGGCGTAAAAGACTACACCGTGTATGCGTCGCTCAATGGCACGACTTATACGGCCATTCGTCGTCGCACGACAGACACGTCGATGGAATTCACGACGCCGACTGGATTCGCGCCGGTGTTCTTGGTATTGGCCAGCGACGCGGCTGGTAATGTCGAAGAGGCACCGGACGGACTGTTCGTGCCACCGTATGCTCCCGCGATCAATCTGGGACACGTGCCCACCGCCGAAAACAGCGATCCGGTCGAGCTCGACGTGATCGACAAGCCAGACGTGGCAGCCACGAACCGCTTGTTCTTGACAGCCAAGCAAGGCACACCGGCGCGGCTTTCGACTTCGTTGCCTCCCGCCTTCGACAGCGTGTTGGAACCGTTCACCATCGCAGCCTTCTTGCAGGGCATGCAGCAATCGGGGCCTAGCGGAGTCGGTGCGCTTGGTCTGGCTTTTGCGCCGGATTCAGATTGGGTATACGTCAGCGGCGGGGCAGGTCGCAACGAAATCTATCGCGTCGATCGCACGGGCGGCAACGCCGATCAGCCCTGGGTGACACTTGACGTGCCGATCTACGATATGGCCTTCGACAACGATGGTCGGCTGTGGGCGACGACGGGTGGCGAAGGACTGGTGCAACTCGATCCTGAATCGGGACAGGTCGTACGCACGATCGCGACGGGCATGGCGCTGGGTATGGCAATGGATGCCGAAGCCAACCGCATGTACATCGCCACGACGACCGGCGTGCAAGTGATGAATCTGGAGACGCTGAACCTGTTCCGCTTTTCACCCACGCGCGTCGATGGCCTTGCGATTGATGCCAACGGCACCGTGTGGGGTACGGCCTGGCCGAACGGCGGACAAGTGTTGCGTTTCGACAATCGAGGCATTGCCGAGATCGCGCTCGAGTTTGAAGACGAGGCAGAAGCGATCGCGTTTGGTCGGCCCGGCACGTTACTCAATGGACTGATGTTCGTCAGCCATGCGACGGGCGGCTACCTGACGATGGTCGATCTGACTTCGCTCGAAACGATGCAGATAGCTTATGGCGGATCGCGCGGTGAGTTCATCGAAATTGGCCCGGACGGGCGGCTTTACATCACGCAGAGCGATCAAGTCGACGTTCTCTATCCGATTACGGCGCCGAGTGTCATCGCCACCACGCCGATCGATGGTGAGACGCTGCTGCCGGTTGTCAACGAAGCAACGGTCACGTTCGATACGGATATGTTCGTCGGCGCCGCAAACGATCCCGCGTCGGTCATCAATTCCACCAACTACATCATCACAAATATCGACACGAACACACCGGTCGACGTGCAACAAGTCCTGTACGACGCTCAGTCGCACACGGCGACGTTGATCTTTGAGGGGCTCGCGCCCAGCAGCTACGAGTTGCTCGTCGGTGCCGACCTGCAGAGTGATCTGCGTGTGCGGATGGGCAAACCTTTCAGTGCGAACTTTGAAGTCTTTGAAGATCTGACCACTAGCTTACCGGTCACGTTCAGCACGACGCGCGTCAGTCGTGCGAACGGTACTGTCGCATTCGAAGTTACCGTGCAGAACAACTTGGGCAGCGATGTGATTGGCCCCGTGCGATTGTTGTTCGATCAATTGATTGGACAACGCGTACGATTGGAAAATGGCGAGCTCGATCCGTTGCTGCGACCGTATATCGATGTTGTGCCGGAAGGGCAGATCCTGAGTGCCGGTGCCAGCTCGACACCATTTACGGTGATCGTGAGTGATCCGGACGGGGTGCGCTTGACCGCGCAGCCGCAGGTGCTTGCGACGTTGCCGCCGAACCATCCGCCGCAATTTACTACGACGCCAATTGTCGAAGCGACGGTCGGACAAGCCTACGAGTATCCGTTGACCGCGACCGATCCCGATGGCGATCCGTTGCGGTACTACTTGATTACGGGACCGGACGGCGCCGTCGTCGATCCAATCACTGGCGTCGTATCTTGGACGCCGGACCGTGCAGCGGATGAGCAAGCGGCCTTTGATGTACGTGTATTCGACAGTCGCGGTGCTTATGCCCGTCAGCGTTGGCAAGTGGAAGTTGGCCTCACAAACGAAGCTCCGTCAATCGTGCCGATCGCTGATCAAACGATTACCGAAGGCGATTTCTGGGAGTTGCCCATCCGTGCAGTAGATGCGGACGGTGATCCGCTGGTTTACTGGATCGAGAATCTGCCGCCGGGCGCGGTGTTTGATTCGCAACGCAATATTCTGCGTTGGAAGCCCAAGCAAGACGCCGCCGGACGTTACAGTGACGTGCAAGTTGTCGTTAGCGACGGGATATCTCAGAGCGTCGAGTCGTTCGAGATCTTGGTTCGCAATGTCAATCAGGCCCCTGTGCTTGTCAAACCGACTGATCGCGTGCTGCGTGAAGGCGATCCGATTCAAGTTGTGTTGACGGCGACGGATGCCGATGGTGACGCGATTCGCTTTAGTTCGCCCAATCTGCCGGCCGGTGCGTTCCTGCACCCCGACACCGGCGTGCTCAGTTGGCAGCCGGCTTATGATCAACACGGCACCTATGAGATCACACTGATCGCGTTTGATGGAAGCGAACAGTCCTCGCAAACGTGGCACGTTGAAGTCACAAACATTAATGGGCCGGTCACGTTCCCGACATACGGACAGTTTGAGATCTTTGAAGGACAAGATTTAACGTTGCGTTTGGCGGCGGACGATGCCGATCATCCAGGCGTGCCCTCGAATCCGCTCTTTTACTCCGAAGATTTCTTCGTTGACTTCGGCACGTTGTTGCCGCCGTTGCAGTACTCGATTAGTGGCATGCCTGCTGGCGCGACGTTTGATCCGGCGACACAAGTGTTCACTTGGGTGCCCGGTACGGATCAGGCCGGTGCGTACACGCTGACGATTACTGCGACCGACGATGGCGACGGCACGGGACAGCCGCTCTCGGCATCGATCGACGTGCCGATCGTGGTCCGCAACGCGAATCTCACGCCGCAGATGGCTCCGATTGATAATCAAGCCCTAGATGTCGGCGAGTCGCTGTCGTTTGAGGTTTCCGCAACCGATCCGGAAGGCGAACCGATCGAGTTCCGCATTGAAGGTCTGCCAAGCTTTGGCACCTTCACTGAGTTGGGTAATGGGCGCGGACGATTCGATTTCAATCCGCAGCCTGGCCAACGCGGCGACTATACGATCAATGTGCGAGCATACGATCAGGGCGATGGTATTCCCGAACAAGCTCGCAACGTGTTGCAAGGCTTTATTCTAAGTGTGAATGCCGAGAACGAGCCACCGCTGTTGCCGGTGCTTGTCGATCGCGTGGCGGTTGTCGATCAGGAGTTCAAGCTGCAGGTTAAGGTGGTCGACGCTGATCAAGACGATTTAACCTATAGCGCGACGGGCTTGCCAGCGGGGGCGACGTTCCTGCCGACTAGCGTCTACGGCGTAGCTGAACTGTTGTGGACTCCAGACGCGACGCAGGTCGGTGAGTACACCGTCACACTGCGAGTGGACGACAGCGGCAACGGCAATGCGGCCGCTCAGCTGAGCGACGAAGTTACCTTCACCTTGACAGCTCGCGCTGACAATGCTCGTCCGGATATGCCGCTGATTACCCCGCGTACCGTGGATGAACTGCAGACGCTCGAATTGACACTGCAAGCCAGTGACTCAGACGGCGACACGCTCCTGTACAGCTCGCGCGACTTGCCGCGTGGCGCAACGCTTGATCCGATTACAGGGCACTTCACTTGGACGCCCACCAGTCAGCAGTATGGTGACTATCGCATACCGATTACGGTGAGTGACGGATCGTTGTCACGATCGGAAGAGCTGCGCATTACGGTTAATAACGTAAATCAGCCACCGCGGCTCACTCCCCTGCCCGTCATGTTTGGTCAGGAAGGCGTGCCGTTCGCATTTGGATTGTTCGGTAGTGATGTCGATGGCGATGAGCTCGTGTATTCGCTCGATAGCGACCCGCCGACGGGTTTTACTTTCGAGACGACGCTGAAGTTCGCTCGTTGGACGCCTAGCTACGATCAGGCAGGCATGCACTCATTCGTCTTCACTGTGCGTGATCCCGATGGCTTGACCGACACGCGAACAGTGGACGTGCAGATTCTGAATGTGAATCGAGAGCCTGAGTTGCCGGGCGTCGCGACACAATTCTTAGGTGTTGGGCAAGCCTACGAGTTGCAATTGGAGGGCGTCGATCCGGACGGCGATCCGATCACCTACTCGGCAGTCAATCTGCCCGCTGGTGCGTCGCTCGATGCGGCGACAGGTGTATTGAATTGGACTCCCCAAGGATTAGCAGTTGGTCGACACGATGTGCGCATTAGCGTTACTGACGGCAAGTTGTCAACGTCGCGCAACGTGACCTTGGAAGTTGGCTTTGATGCTCCGGAGCCCAGCATTCAACTGCTGACGACGCCCAGCTTCACGGTCATTCCTCAACAGACTGTAGTGATTCAAGCGATCGTCGATGCTGGCGTACAAGTCGAAACGCTCGACTTGACTCTGGATGGCCAACCGTTGTCGCAAGACTCGTTCGGCCGCTATGTATTTGTCCCGCAGCAGGCAGGTAAGTACGATCTGGTAGCAACGATCACCGACGTCCGCGGTCAGACCACGACTCGCAGCCAAACGATCAAGGTTCGCGACCCGGCTGATAACGCGGCGCCGATTGTCAGTTGGACGCAAGGCGGTGCGCTGATCAGCGTTACTGAACCGCTGACGGTCGACTTCAGCGTACAGGATGCGACGCTTGATACGGTTGAGGCTCAGCTCGTCTCATCCATCGATGGTTCGACGCAATTGCTCGCGACCTGGGAGGACGTCGGCAGTCATGCCGTGACGATCGACCCGCATCGTTTGGCTGATGGCTTCTATCGATTGGAACTCGTGGCACACGATCTCTCTGGCCGCACAACACGTGTGGCGCAATCGCTGGAGGTTGCCACGCCCGACAAAACCAACGTGCTGATTCGATCGACCAACGATCTTTCAGTGACGCTAGATGGCGTGGCGATTGACTTTGTGCGGCAGTACAATAGCTTGGATACAGACCGCGTGGGGCAGCTTGGTAGTGGCTGGAGTCTGCCGCTGGCCGAGCCGAATATTGCCGTAAGTGAAACAGGTAGCGACTCAAATGCGCACACTCGCGTAGCACCTTGGCAAGAAGGGACACGCATCTATCTGACTTTGCCGACGGGTGAACGAGCTGGCTTTACGCTTGTTACGCAATCGTTGGGTGACTTGGATACTCGATTAGTTGAGCCCGTTTGGGTGCCCGATGCAGGTGTGTCATTCCAACTAGCCAGCACGTCGA
>JAGQPK010000246.1 GCA_020426755.1 Planctomycetales bacterium | reverse complement strand
GTACATGCAACCCGAAATCGACTTGGCATCGTCCGGGACGTCCGATGAAAACTTCAAGTCCCTGCTGCAGCAAGTCGTACAGCGAGATTATGCGGATACGCCCATCTACCTGCTGCTAGAAGAGCGGGGCCCGGATCACAACAAGAGTTTTCTAGTGGCCGCCAGCTTCAGCGGTAGCGAGTATCCTCCCGCCTGGGGACGCAACAAGAAGGAAGCGGAACAGCGCGCCGCCTGCAACGCGTTGGCGAGCATTAACGGCGAACCTGCTCCTTTTGATATCGCCAGCTCGGACAATGTACCGGACAACTCGGCTTCATGATGCGATGTCTCGCATTATTCTCCGGCAGTCTCGACAGCATGTTGGCCGTGCGTCTAATGCAGGAGCAGAATATCGACGTGGTGGCGGTGACCTTTCAGACCTGGTTCACCTGCAGTAGCGATACAGCGCAAGAGGCGGCCGCGCAACTCGATGTCGCGTTGCACACCGTCGGCGCCGATGTCGACTTCGAGGAACTGTTGCGTCGTCCGCAATTCGGATTCGGTCGAGCCGCCAATCCGTGCATTGATTGTCGAGTCTACATGTTGCGTAAAGCGCTGAACCTGCGCGAGCCACTCGGAGCAGAGTTCATCGTTACCGGTGAAGTCGCCGGACAGCGAGCGTTCGGCCAGAAGCGTATTGATCTGGAGACGATTGCCGCTCAAATTAACCACCGCGCGGCCGACGTTGATCGAGTGCTGCGGCCGCTCTCCGCCCGCTTGTTGCCGCCCACACTGCCGGAACGTGCCGGTTGGGTGGATCGTCAACGGCTATATGACTTCTCGGGACAATCGCGCCGTCCGCTCATTCACTTAGCAAACCAAATCGGGATCAACGCACCCACCAGCCCACAATCTAGTTGTCGACTCACCGACACGTCATACGGCACTCGGCTGTTTGAACTGCTGCGGAGCGAGCCGGCCCCGACGACGTGGGACTATGAACTGTTGGCAGTCGGCCGGCATCTGCGGCTGCGTAACAATGATCGCGCCATTGTCGGCAAGAATGCGAATGATAACGAGCAACTGCGCGCCGCATTGCAAACTGCACCACACGACGTAACGCTCGTCGAAGCCGTCAGCCATCGCGGTCCGACGCTATTACACATCGGCAAGTCAAATGCGATGGAGCTACGGCCGGAACTGGCTGCATTACTACGGCAATACGCCAAATGGGGTGGCGACACAGTGACACTCCGCGCCACGCATGGCGACGGCACCGTCGCCGAATGGTTCGCATCCAACGCTCCAGCGCAATAGCTAGTTCAACGAACTACATAGGCGCCAGTTCGAACAAAGGCGTTAGCCGCGGTTCTCGCTGAGCTGGATACTTCGCGCCGAGACAGAACCGACGCTAACGCGTTGCGGCGAACTGCATACGCGCCGTCGAACTGCATACGCGCCGTCGCACTGCGCGCGCCGACGCACTGAATACGCCGGCGCACGTTATTGACCCGTCGGTGAACCGCGCGCCTACAGCGACCAGGGAGCTCGCATCTCTGGCGTCAGCAAACGATTTGCTTCCGGATCGTTAACGACGACTTCGTTGATCGGATCCCAACGGATGGGACGTCCCAATTTCATCGCGATGTTGTTGAGATGGCAAATCGTTCCGGTGCGATGTCCAACTTCGGCGGGCGCCATCGGCTGCGTTCGCAGCTTGACGCAGTCCAAGAAGTTTCGATGATGTCCGCCGGGACTGCGGCCCAAGTGGATTTCGTTCTTGCCAATTTCCGAAGTCAAGATCGCGGGATTGCTCGCTTCCAACTTCTGGTCGTGCACGTGCACGAAGATCCAGCCTTCATCGCCCTCGAACTTAAGGCCGCGGGGTGTCTGCGTAGAACCGATCAACTTCAAACCGTCGGCGTAAATATTGACAAAGACGTAGTCCATGAATGCGTCGAAGATTCCGGACGGATTCCGTGATCCCTTCGCAATGAACTCAACCGGCCCCGTGTCGTCCTTATCGGCACCCAGCTGCGCCAAATCGATGACGTGTGCACCACGATCGGTCATCTCGCCGCCGCCATGAGCCAAGATGAATCGCCAATAGAAGTGGCACCGCTTCTGGGTATAGGGCACCATCGGTGTGTGGCCAAGCCACATATCCCAGTCCAATCCCTCGGGAATCTCCATGTCGGGCTGTGCTTCCGTCCAACTGCGAATGTCGTTGTGATGCGAATCCGTGTTGGGCAGGTTGATGCGAATCGTGTGCAGCTTGCCGATGCGGCCGTTGCGCACCAGTTCGCAAGCGTATCGTCGACCTTCGCCAGACCGTTCGTGACTGCCGGTCTGTACAATACGGTCATTCAACGCCGCAGCACGACAGACAGCGCGGCCTTCGCCCACGCTATTGGTAAGCGGCTTTTCGCAGTAAACATCTTTGCCGGCATTCAAGGCGGCAATCGTTGTCAAAGCGTGCCAGTGATCCGGCGTCGAAACACAGATCGCGTCCAGGTCGCCACGTTCCACCAACTGGCGGTAGTCCGGGACGGCAGCACAATCCGAGTTGCCGTACTTCTTGTCGATCTGATCCTTGGCGGCGTTCATGTGATTCTGATCGACATCACATACGGCCAACGCTTGGCAGTCTTCGAACCGCGCCAGTTCGCCGATATTGTGTCGTCCTTTGCCGCCCGTGCCAATAAAGCCCATCGCGATGCGATTGCTGGGAGCGGTGCCATCACGCCCTAGCACTCGTGAAGGCACAATCGTCGGTACGCCGATCGCCGCTGCGAAAGCGGAAGTTGTTTGTAGGAAGCTGCGTCGTGTCGTGCGTCGTTTGTCCGCCATCGAATGTATTCTCCGCAAATGAAACGTTAGCCGATTCGATTTTAGACAACCGAGTCGGCGCAGGTAAACATTTTTCTTCGCCGTTTGAGGCGACATGCCGCCTCAAGCTAGGAAGGGCATATGGTATGTTTCGCAGCGTGATCATGCCAGCAATTATTTTGCACTTCGCAAGAACTCGATCAGATCCGACAATTCCTGAGCGTTAAGCAGTTGATCCATACCACTGGGCATCACCGAAACGCTCGACGGCTGAATCGCTTCAATGTCCGCGCGAAGCACATCTAGCACTTCACGCTGCGAATTGACGAGTTTGACACGCTGCGACGTTTCGTCCTTGATCACGCCTTGCAGGACAACGCCTGATGCCATTTCAATCGTGACGGGCTCGTAACTGCGCACAAAGCTCGCGCTGGGAAATACGATCGATTCCAACAGATCACGTCGCGATCGCACTTGGCCAATTCGTGTCAGGTCGGGTCCGATATCGCCACCGCGGTAGCCCATTGCGTGACAAGAGAAGCACGCCACCTTCGCCGAGTGAAAAACGATTTGCCCGCGTCGAATGTCGCCCGTCGGCAGACTGTCGTAGAGCTCGTTCAAGCGAGCGGCCTGATCGGCATTCGCCAGCACGCGGTGCTCCAGCGTGTCGGCCACCTCATTCTTGATCGCATCGCCATATGACGAAAACGCTTCACGGACGGTTTCAGACGGCAACAGCACCCAGGCAGGATTCGATTGAAGTGCCGACCACACGCGTCCTCCGAAGCCGGCATTCGTATGGCGGGACAACGCGCGCAATACTCCCGGCAATTCGACCATACCGACCGCCGGCAGCGACTGTAGGAGGCCTTCACGCTGGACATCCGTGAGCGGTGCCACCGCCAGCGTGGAAGCGGCCACTCGTCGACGTTGATGATCCTCAGCATCAACCAAATCAAGCAACAGCGCTGCGAACAACTTGTCCGGCAATGGCGGTGACTGATTGCCCAGCGACAGCATCGCCAGCCGCCGCTCGGCCAACGATAGTTCCTCCGTTTGCATCCAGCTCGCGAGTAGCGACACGAGTGAGTCACCGTGGATGCGAGCGTTTAGCTCGCCCAACACTTCCAGCCATGCCGATCGTTCGTCGTCATCCGCTGCAGCCAATCGCAGCTCAATAGCGTCCGTCAACGGCGCTGACAGATGCTGTGGGCGGCCCGTTCGCAGCAACTTGCGCAGTAAACGACTTGATTCCAACCAATCGTCGCGCTGCAGCAGTCGGGCGAGGGCCGCTTGCACTGCGTCGGCACCGACGTTATCGGCCAGCAGTTCGGCCAGCTGTTGCGTTTCCGCACGGTCGGCTTGCAACGCGGGCAGAGCTGACTCAAGAGTCGCCGCCACCGCCGCGTTCCATTCGGGACGACGAGTGGCAATCCACTTGGCGGTTACTCGCAGCGTTTCCTCATGGTGAACCAAGTACGGCAGCACGTCGCTCGACTGCAACTTAGCAGCGGGCAATTGATCCAACGCCACCAAACTCGCGCGGACCTGCTGGAACACCGGCGAGCTCAAGGCGCCGCGCAAGGCCTGCACGTCGCGCAGCTCGATCAGCGCATAGATTAGTGAGTGTTCGAGAAAACGATCTTCGCTTGCCTGCTCGCACGCCGCCATCAACAAGGGTACGGCCGCCACGTCACCCAACCGACCGGCCGCTTCTGCCGCCACACGTCGGACCGCCGACGATTCGTCCTGCAGGCCGACGGACAGCAGTGCGACAGCTTCGCCCTGACGTCGAACAGAGACCACATGCCACGCGGCCTGTCGAACCCGTGCGTCTTGGTCACGTACGGCGATCTCCAGCACCGGCCACACTGCTGGCGTATCAATCGGGGCGACGGCCCACACAATAGACAACCGATCGCGTGACTTGGTGGAGTGACTTTGTAGGTGCGTCAGCAAAGCAGGGATTGCCGCCTCGCCCCGTTGCCGCAATTGATCGGTGGCCCGCTGTCGTACTACTGGCCGATCGTCCGTAAGTAGCGCAACGAGTTCCGGCGGCGACAATTGGTTCCATGCCAACTTGTTGCCTCGTTCGTCCGTCGCATCTTCACGAGGCTGTGTCGTAACAGGACGCAGTCGATAGATGCCGCCGAGTACATCCGGCTTATGCAACTGCGAGCTCGGACAGCACAGCTTGTACCAGCCGCCCGTGTCGACGACCAAGAGGCTACCATCTGCGTCCTCGAGTACATCCGTCGGGTGAAAGTCCAAATCTTCCGTGCTGATGAGGGGCTCATCAATCGTCACCAATCCGGCCCCGCGAGATTCCACGCGATGACGGATCACTTGATGTAAGTTGAAGGCACACGAAATCAAGTTGCCCGTAAAATCCTCGCCCCAACGATCGCTTTCAATGACCGCTAAGCCGCACGGCGCCGCGGGGCCAAGGTGACTGAGCGGCGGTAAGAGTTCGCCGGTACGCACATGGCCATCCAACACACCATGAATCTTGCCGTAGAGGCCGCCGTAAACGGCGTGGACAAGACCGTCGCGTTGGCCGTTGGCTGGATGTTGGAAGAATGTCGTCGTGAAGATCTTCTCACCTGCGGAGGTCATCACCACATCGACGGGATTATCCATGCCGCCATTCATTACCGGTTCGATCAAGCCTCCTTCGAGCCGACGCCGAAAGATGTGTGAAGCGCGAGTCGACCATGAACTGCCATCACGTCGTTCATAGGTTTGCTCAGCGAACGCGCCCTTGCACCAATAGATCCAACCGTCGCGCCCCAAGTAGGGTCCATGCAAATCGTTGGCGCAGCCGGTGAGTGTCTTACCGTCGAACCACACGACTCGCTGATCGGCGACGCCATCGCCGCTGTTGTCCGTTAGTTGCCAGATTTGCGGTGGCGCGGAGACGTAGACGGATCCACGGTAGGCCATGACGCCTTCCGGGAACATCATCTTGTCGGCAAAGACCGTACGCTGATCGAACTGTCCGTCGCCATCCGTGTCACGTAGCCGAAGTATGCGGTGCGGGCGTTCCTTCAATTGTGTTTGCACATCATCATTCGATCCGCTCGAATCGGCCACAAACAAATCGCCGACTTCATTGAAATCAGCGACAATGGGACGGGGCGCCAAGTCGGGCGAAACAGCTTGTTCCAACGTGAATCCGGTCGGAACCACATACTCGCGTCCGGCGATTGAGATCGTTTCCGCCCCGCTTGAACAGCAAGTGAGAAATATGGCTGCCACAGCCCACAGGAGTCGCCTGCCCATACTACTCCCCGTCCGACGCATGAGCCGTTGCCGGTCGCGTCCGAAAACGGCCGTTGTGCCAAGGCACCTTCGTTGGCATCGCGGTTGATTATCCGGACGCGTGCACTCACCACGGGAAGATTGCATAATGACTACGTTCTCCATCGCGCATCGCGCCGCTGTTACGGTGTCCTGTCTGTAAAGTCAGTGCTCGTCGCGCGGATCGACGGCAAGCAAGCCAAGATTCACACGCGTGTCGTTTTTGTCGCTTGTTGATTCTCATGTGCGAATCCGTCATGATCAAGAGCGTTGTCGATCGATCAACCAGCCCCGTCGCATGTGGGGCCTAGTGGCGTCGTGATGCACTCAACTTGTGTCCCGTTAAGGGCGTCGTGTTCAGGGAGCGGAATTGAAGATGGCCAAGCTCATGCCCAGGCGTCGATTTTTGCAAACGTGTAGCGCAGGTGCGGCGGCGTTGCATTTGGCGACTCGCCACGCCGCGGCCCAGTCCGAGTCCGAGTCCGACAGCTCGGAGAATCGGCGCGTCGTGGTGGGGATCATGGGACTCAATCGAGGTCTGGCGCTGACGCGGTTGTTTGCGGCTCAGCCCAACGTCGAGATTCGTTATCTGTGTGACGCCGATCAAGATCGTATCGCCGCGGGCGTCGCAGCGTTGAAGTCACGTAGCCCGAATCAAGCTAAGGTCGAGGGCGTGCAGGACTTTCGCCGCATCCTCGACGATCAAACCGTGGACGTGCTCGTCTGTGCGGCGCCGAATCATTGGCATGCCCCGGCGACAATCCTGGCTTGTCAGTCCGGTAAGCATGTTTACGTAGAAAAGCCTTGCAGCCACAATCCGTGGGAAGGCGAAGCGATGGTCCGCGCGGCACGCACGCATGGACGTGTCGTGCAATTGGGTACGCAGCGACGGAGTAGTCCCGGCACTCAGTTGGCTATCCAGCGGTTGCACGATGGCGCAATCGGCAAAGTGTACTTGGCGGAAGCTGTTTATCGTAGTGCGCGAGGCTCGATCGGAATCGGACAGTCCGCTGATGTACCGGAGCGGCTCGACTACGACATCTGGCAAGGGCCCGCGCCGCGAAAACCGTACATCGACAATCTCGTGCATTACAACTGGCACTGGCGCTGGCATTGGGGGAACGGCGAATTGGGCAACAACGGCATCCATACGCTCGATCTCTGCCGTTGGGGACTCGGCGTCGTGGCTCCGCAGCGCGTGGTCTCGAGTGGCGGACGTTATGCGTTTCAAGATGATCAAGAAACACCG
>JAGQPK010000245.1 GCA_020426755.1 Planctomycetales bacterium | reverse complement strand
CGGTCGACAAGCTCGTCGAACTACCAGCTGGCTATACCCTCGTGTGGGGTGGACAGTTCGAGAACCTGCAACGAGCGACCGCGCGCTTGAGCGTGGCCGTGCCCGTCGCGTTGTTCTTGATTTTCTCGCTACTCTATATGACGTTCAACTCGGGACAGCTGGCGTTGCTAATTTACTTGAACGTTCCGATCGCGGCGACCGGCGGCATCTTGGCCCTGTGGCTACGCCAAATGCCCTTCTCGATCTCCGCTGGTGTGGGGTTCATCGCCCTGTTCGGTATCGCTGTGATGAATGGTGTGGTGTTGATCGAGCACGTCCGCCACTTGCGACACATCGGTACCAACCAGCGAACTGCCGTGGTGCAGGGGGCTATGGATCGACTACGGCCCGTGTTGATGACCGCGTCCTGTGGTGCATTGGGATTCATTCCTATGGCCGTCTCGTCCAGCGCCGGTGCCGAGGTGCAGCGGCCGCTGGCGACGGTGGTGATCGGCGGTCTGATCAGTTCAACTCTGTTGACACTGCTTGTATTGCCTGCGATTTATCCGTGGTTCGAGCCAAAAGACCACGAGCATACGGTTTGAGCTGGCAGGGGAGCGAGCAAATGTCGCAATTAATTCGCTCACGTTAAACATCTTGATTATACTGAGGCTCGTTTCGGCGATCGCGTAGTTAGCCTAGTTCGCCGAAAGTCGTTAGCTGCGGTTCGCGCGCATGATGGAGACTCTCCGTAGCGGGACAAACCGACGCTAACGCGTTGCGGCGAACTGAGCCGAATACTTCGAAAACTAGATGAACGAATGGAGATTACGAGCGATGAAGCGACGTGGATCACCATGGCGGCCCGCCGCGCGTCTGCGCGTGATGGGTGCCGAACGATTGGAGCTCCGCGCGATGATGGCGGCTGACGTGGTTGCGAACGTCGCGGCCAATGCAACGTCGCTTCAGGCCGAGGGCGAAGGTCCGCTCGTGACGGACTTCTCGTTGGAAGACGTCAATCCGAACTCAGCAACCTACGGCCAAATGGTTTCGCCACGGGACTTTCAAGGTTCTTTAAGCGGCTACTACTTCGGCCACGCCACGTGAAGTTACTGCAGTAGCCAGTTTGGCTACCTCGACCAATTGCAAGCGGAACTCGACGCGACACATCCAGAGCTGAACGTTCATATCATTGGTATGAATCAGATTGGACATGAGTCGGGCAATCCTTCCGTGACAACTGGGCGCACGATTCCTTGGCTGCAGGATGTCGACGCCAATTCGGACAACGTATCTGACAACTGGTTGACGAGCTGGCCGTATACTTATCGCGATATCGTGTTGGTGAATGCTACCGGCAACTACGTGGGCCGTTACAACTTGACGATTAACGACCTGGGCGTGGCAGAGAATTACGCGACGCTGCGGCAAATCGTTATCGATGCCGCCGAAGGACATCCCGGTGGGACCGGTTGGACGAATCAACTCGACGCACTTGACGTCAATCACGACACGTATGTTTCACCCATTGATGCGCTGTTCGTCCTGAACGAACTCAACGGACCATTCGGCTCGCATGAGTTGCAGCCAAGGGAGTCGATGGCAGGAACGATCAACTACCTGGATACTAACGGGGACGGCTTTGTGGCGCCGATCGATGCGCTGCTCGTAATTAACGAGCTGAACAGAAGCTCTGGTACGCCGAGCGGTCCCAGCGGCCCCGCGGCCGCCGTCGCTGCTGAAGGCGAAGCACCGGTTGTGCTCGACGCATCTGCCATTGCAGCGGCGCTCGATGAGTTGAGCCAACGCAAGACCGTCGACGAGTAGACGAAGTCTTAATTGATCGAGCGTGATCTTGCGCGGCGATTCAGTTCGCCGTAGCGCGTTGGCGTCGGTTGTATTCAGTTCGCCGCAACGCGTTAGCGTCGGTTTGTCACGGCGCTGACGTCCCGCCCAGTGAGAACGGCGGCTAATGCCTTTCGGCAAACAACACGATCTCGCGCCAGCGCCCTGCCCCTTACGCCAGATCGCGGTCTTCAAACAGTGCCAGCGCCAGTAGCACGGCGATGCCGCTATAGAGTAAGCAGTAGACGAAGGACCAACCCAAGTAGACCATCGGAACGCCTTTGCCTGCAGCGATGGCGGCCTGGATATTGAAGTGGTCCAAGACAGGCAAGATCGTGGCAATGAACTGGCCGACGAACACGACCGGCGCGAACTGGATCGGCGCTTGCACGATCAACGGCGTGATGTGCCCGAGCACATAGATTGCAAAGCAGATCACGAAGTTTGCCATCATCGGCAGGCGGGTGGAAATCGCGACACTCAGCGCGGTCAGCACGGCAACCTCAAAGAATGCCAGCACCAGCCCCGGCACGGTCAGCATCACTTCCATATGAGCCGATGTCCAATCCGGTGTCTCCAGGCCCATTTCCCGCCCGTCAAAAACCGGCTTGTAGGCAATCACGACCAAGAACGTCAGGCCCAAAAAGATAAACAGCAGCGACACCGTCCACAGAATGCCTGACAGTTTGCCAAGGATGAACTCCCAACGTGAGATTGGCTTCGACAAAACTGTCAGTGCCGTGCGGCCCTCGATTTCTTCCGCGACGCTATTCGATGCCGACCAGACGCCCAACACGATGCCAAAGATCATGATCAGGGTAAGGCCCGAATCTTTGAGCATCTTGATGTCTTCGCCGAACGTGTTGTACGGCAAGAAGAGAAATAGCAGCAAGAAGAAGATGCCTAGTGCCAGCAGGATGCCGAACAGGGGTTGAGCCAGTTCGGACTTACTGGTCGACAATGCGATGGCTGACAGCCGGGGGAAGAACCACGACTGGATCAGATAGATTGCGTAGAAACAAAAGACGGCGATGGCGGTGATCGGAACGGCTTTCACTTCCGGGAACACCGGCCCCGTCGTCATCTTCACCGTGAACTTGGCTGGCAGGTCGGACAAGTTGGTGACATAAAGATTCTCGACAAAGCGTCCGTTCAACAGCACGGTGGTGGTAGTTCGTCGCGTCCAAGCGAACGCCTCGTTCGCGCCACCCAGTTCGATTGCTGCCCCGAACTGTTCTTCCGGCGTTGCGGCGTTCGTGACATCGACAATTTCGTCCGATGACATGGAAAAATCAACGGCTTCACGCGCCTCGAGATTGATCGGCACGGGGTGGTTGACCGCCCCGACGGGGATCTCGGCCGTTACGGTGCGGCTTCCGCCCAAAGGCAGACGCACGAGCGACTCCAATAGCCCATTCGGCATCGCGGAAATGAAATAGCCAACGACCGCAAACAACACCATGCCCGCCAGGATCCACGTGACCGGCAGCAGGACGCCCTCGGAAACCGTGAGCGGAACCAGTTTGGCAGCGCGTCGCCAAACGACCCACATGACGGCCCAGGCGAACAGCAACAGGAGCAATCCTGCCGTACAGCCGAGCGACAATAGCCAGAGTGTTGTGACCCAACTCATCACCCAGTCGGGAGCGGCCGCAAACAAGACGGGATTGTGGAGCATCGTGTTCATGCGTCAAATTGTGATCGCTTCCCGCTCATTCGTCGAGCGGGGGGAGCGTCGCGCCTGTTATCTTGAAATTGGGATCGAGCGGTCTGGTCGAGCCACGCCTCGCCAGCCAGCTTGCTCATTTTGCCAAATCGCGTGCCCCAGCACTTGGGAGTCCAGCCGTGGCCCAGCCGCCGTCATCTTTGATTCGCAAAGTCGTCTTCTTCCAGGGACACGTCCAAGGCGTGGGGTTTCGTTATACCACTCAGCGAATTGCCAAACAGTTCCCCGTGACCGGATATGTCCGAAATCTTAACGATGGCAGCGTCGAGCTGTTAGTCGAAGGTCAAGCCGCCGACGTCGACGGCCTGATCCGCGAAGTACAAAGCGTCATGGCCGACTACATTCGCAGCACCGACGTGCATACGAGCCATGCCACCGGTGAGTTCGCCAGCTTTGGTCGCGGGTAGAGCCGCGGCCGTCTGTAGTTCGCCGAAAGGTGCCAGCCGCGTACGTATGTCGCAAACTTCGCAGCGGGATGAACCGACGCTAAGTCGTTGCGGTGAACGTGCATTATCCGGCTCTAACACGTTGCGGAACTGGCGTCAAACCGAAGCTAATGAGATGTGGCTAGCTGACACTCTGGATCCAGCAAATCGACCTTGACTCGGTCTCGCCTCATGGCTATTCTCCCCGCGCCATGAAACATCAAATCCGTCCGTCCGTATTCGTATTGTCGCTCGCGCTGTCCGTCGCGACGGTTCTCGTTGCGCAGGCAGAAGCCCCGTCGGACATCACGGCGCCTCAAGTCGTCGTCCTACAAAATGGGGGCGTCGTGCAAGGGCGAGTGGAAAAGTCACGCGATGGCCTGCGGGTTACCAACGGACCGTGGTACGCCGTCAATGTCCCACGAGATGATGTTGATTTTGTCGCCGACGATATGCCCGAAGTCTACCGCGTCAAACTCGATCGTATTCGAGCCGGAGATTTCGACGGGCACGTTAAATTGGCGTACTGGTGCCTCCGCTACAATATGGATACCAAAGCGGCCGACCGGTTGCTCTATCTGTCGAATCTCGATCCATTCAATCCGGCGATCGCGGCGCTCGAATCGCAATTGCGACAGCGTGCGTCGCGCGGTCTGACGGATGCCAATGTGAAACTCGCGTCGGTTGAGCAGCCGATCGAACCCGTTAGTGCGCAACCGGCAGTGCCCGTTCAGGCCATTGATCCCGACAGTGTCGGCGAGTTCACTCGTACGATTCAACCACTGATTTTGAATCGCTGCGGGCAAACAACATGTCACGGTAACGCGTCGCGAAATGCCTTTCATCTGACTCGGTTGAATTCTAGCGGTAGCGCTCGACGCGATTTGACGCTTCGCAACCTGAATGCAGTGATGAAGTACGTCGGTTCCGGCCCAGTCACGCAAACTCGACTCTATGAACGAGCGACGTTAGCGCATGGCCGAGCGATTCGCGCGCCGATCGAGTCACATGAAGTGCGGCAGTTGCGCCGTTTGGCTGGCTGGATAGCTTCCACGACAGGACAGCAAATTACGCCATTGGCTAACGCTGCTGACAATAGCGTGTCACCGCCCCCGCCGGGTACTGCGGCCGATCCGCTGACTCGTCTCCAAAACGCGATGCAGGACGTTGACAAGACCAATACCGTAGCGCGAAGTTCGCGTGTCGATTCCACGTCACCTTCCGCCACCTTGACGGATCCATACGATCCCAATTCGTTCAATCGCCGTTTTCATGGCGACGATGAAATCGATGCGGAAATCGCAGCGAGTTTTCCGTTGGACGAAGAAAGCGACTCTACCGAAGAGGCGTATGCGGATGAATACGGTGACGAACGGGCTGCTGCGCTCGACGCTGATTTCAGCGAACCTCGACGCTTCTAGTGTCGCTCGGCGTCAACCTGTGCAAAGAGCCGCGTATGATGACCGCCGCGGCCTACTCCACCAGATCGATCGGCACTTGCTCGGTAACGCCGCCGCATTGTTCGACGAGCTCGAGGTACCACTTGAGCGTCGCAGCGCTTAACCCGTACTGATCTCGCGTGCCCCAAATGATCGAGAGCGTGCGCGTCGTCTCCGGGCACGTTTTCGTGCGTTGCGCATCCTTGACGGCATTGCCGCATGGGCCCGTGTCGTCGCTCAGACAGAGTAACCCGCCCAGGTCAAGCACTTGGCCGGATGAATTGAAAACGTATTCCGCGCCCAGTGAGGCGACTTCGATTTGCAGCGGCAAGGTTACACGGTCGAGATCGATGACGCTGATTGGTAGCCCCGTGTGCAGCGAAACCGCATTGCACAGATCGACCGCCAGATTAATACTCGCTAGCCGTTCGGCTTCCGCCGTTCGCAACAGATATTCGCTGGCGGGCTTACTTCGCCCGGTCGGTTTGAAGCCACCATATCGCAACAGATTTCGCACCGACTGTCGGATGGCGTCAGTTGACGAGAATGGCGCCGGAGCGTCGAGCCTCAACAGGTTAGTCACCGACGGCGGTACGGTAAGTGTCCCCAGAGGGGCAGGGTAGTCGGTGGCGAATGCACGAGCGTCCAACTGAGGATGCGCTTTGACCGAGATCTGTCTGGGAATCATGTGAACTGCTTCGTGCGGTGTCGTTGGTTGGCCAGCGTCGCTGTCGGTCGGCAGTTTACCAGTTCTGTTGCTCGCCGACCATCTGCGTGTGAACGTTGACGGTAGTTGCCGCCTGACCAACGGCTTCCGTCAATTGGAGTGCGGCCGCGCAACTACCGCTTTCGAACGGAGCCAGGCGGTACGACTTAGGGGCCGACCGTCCCAAGCCAATTCGGGGCACAACTCTTCGACTCCATTCACGTAACTCGTCGTCAAACGTTTTATTTCGGTCGGTTCGGAACAACAAGCTTTTCTGCAGAGCGGTAGCGGCGCGATCGCACTCCAAAAGTGCGTGGCTCAGCGACAGTCACGCGGCAACTGCCGCGACCTTCCCATTACTTGCCCGAAGATGCGGACGTGCCTGCACTCCTTCGCCAATTGGTGCGGTTGTTGCATCTGCCGCAGATTGCTTCACGCTTCAGGACACGTTGGACGAATACTCCACGAGACAGCAGATTGCGCATTGCCACTCGAACCGAAAATGGCTTTTTCGTGGCCAGGGATTTAACACAATTGTTGGGCTTCACGTCATCTCCGCGACGCGGCGTTTCTTTGCGAGCGCCGGTGTTGGCTGTTGCGCTGTTGATGATGTTTCTCGTTGGAGACTTCACGTTCGCGCAGGATGAGTCTGCCCCTAGTTCTCAGCCGACACCCGCAGCGGAGACCGCCGACGGGTCTGCCGAAATCACCACTCCCACAACAGGACTCTCGGCACCCATCTCTTTGGAGCTGGCTCGCAGCAAGTTGCAGGGGATTGACGCCAATACGACGCTTGATGCCGCGCAAAAAACGCGCGCCGCCGACACATACCGTCAGATTGTGACCGAGTTGGAAGCGATCAAGGGAGTTGAGGCCAAACGTGCGGAGTACGCGGAACTGATCTCCAAGGCGCCCGACGAGCTTAAGGCCGCCAACGAGCGGCTTGAGCAGACGGACCCTCCGCTAACACCGCCGCAAACCGACGAGATGTCGCAAGATGCGCTAGATAACAACGTGAGTCGGCTTAAGTTGGCGCAGGATGAAGCGCAGAAACAGCTTGAAGCACTCAAGCAGGAGTCAGCGCGTCGTGCGGCTCGCCGCCTAGAAATCACCGATGCGATTTCTGCCGTCAATGAGGCGCGGTTGACGTTACAGGCGCCCATGCCGACGACCGACACGACGGACACTGGGGTGGAAGTACGCGAAGCACGAGCTCTGTTGCACGACATACAGCTCTACA
>JAGQPK010000244.1 GCA_020426755.1 Planctomycetales bacterium | reverse complement strand
TTGCGGCGCAATTGATGTGCGGACCAACTTGGATTTCTCAGGTAAATCCAGGCACGGAACGCGTTGCCGTAGAACTTCGCCAGCGATTGGCTAGACGGACCATAGTCACGGCAGATTCGGGCAAGGTCCGCGGCATAGGTCTCGTCGTGTTGCAGCGAAGCGTTGTCGCCATGTCGGCGGAACAGGCACACCGTCTGGTTCACGCGGCTAAAGGGAACCTGGCGAGCAAGACAACGAGTGAAGAACTCATAGTCCTCCGAGCGGCGCAGCGTTTCGTCGAAGCCACCCAATTCCCGGTACAGCGACGGCGTGATGAAGGTATTGGCCGCTCCCAGATAGTTCCACCCCAGCGACGCGTGGATGCTGGCGGTCAACCAACGCGGGGCCGGCGCAAGTTCACCAAGAGAATTCAATGAACCGTCAGTCCAGCGAGAACGACAGAGCACCAACGAACGTTGTTCGCGCCGCCAAGTTTCAGCAACCGCCGTCAACGCACCAGGCAATAGGACGTCGTCGGCCCCCAAGAAGCTGATGAGGTCGCCGCTTGCCGCCTCGTAGCCAAGACACATCGCTCGAATCACGCCATCGTTCTTGCCGCGCGGTACGCGGACGACGGATGCGGAGTCCAAGATATCGAGCGTCTCGTCGGTGCTCCCGCCATCTAGAATCAGATGCTCGATCTCGATTCCCTGACACCGCTGCTGCTCGATCGACTTCAAGCACTCCGGCAAGTATTTGGCTGCATTCAGCGTCGGTGTCACGATCGTGAACTTCACCGTCTGCGTCCCCAAGGCGGTCGAGTGGTCTGATTGCAACGAGGTTTCGGACATCGGAGGCGTGAGTACGGTGGACACGGTATTTTGCTTCAAGTTGGAGTTCATGATGACAAGTCCTGGCCGCCCTCCATGCGACGTCGGCTTCCGCTTCGCCGTGCTCAGGTTAAACAGTTGCTTATATGGCCTATCTTGCGCCCGGGAGGCATTACGCGCCCAGGGCTAATCTGTAGATTTCGATCAGTTGTTGGTAGTTCATCGGAGCAGTGTAATGGGTCTCAAATTCAGCCCGCGCCGCGGATCGGTAGATCTCTTGCCGTCCCGGATCGGCAACCAATTTTGTCACCGCCGCGGCCAATGATGCGGGATCGCCCGGCTCAAACAAAAGTCCAGTTCGTTCATCGTCAATCAGCTCCGCCATTCCGCCCAAACGCGACGCGATCACGGGCGTGCCTTTGGCGAAGGATTCTAGGATCGTCTTTGGGCAAACCTCGTACCAGACAGAGGGCACAATCAAGCACCTGGCTTGCCCGAGCAAGTTGTAAACCTCGTCCAACGGCTTTCGGCCGAGGTATTCAACGTGCGGCAACTCGTCGGCAGCCTGTCGCACTTGCTCCTCCAGCGGTCCACTGCCAATGATCTTGAGAGTTGGCAGATCGGACTGGCGACGCCAAGCCTGAATGAGCGTGTCGATGCCCTTCTCTGGCGAGAGACGACCGGCGGACAGCACGTAGTCACCCTGGCCTTCACCGAGCCCCGGGTCGGGATGCACGAAGTTGCGTTTAACGCTCATCTTGTTGCCCGGCAGGCCGCCGGCGACCAGTTTTTCGCGAGAAAAATCGGTCAGGGCAATGATGCGATCCACATCCCGATGCCAGGTCTTTCGCCAACGGTGATATGTCTGGTAGAGCGCGAGGACAGCCGTCGCCTTGCGATCTTCTCGATAGCATTTGTGAACGATGCCAGGCCAAGCGATCACGCGCCCAATACAATCTTCACAAACTTTGCCGTCGCGGAGCAACGTCGCGGCTGGACACATTAATCGATAGTTGTGAATCGATTGCACGACTTTGACACCATGCTCTTGCGCGGTGTGGTAGGCCGAGGGTGAGATCAGTGGAAATGTGTTTGTGCAGTGCATGATCTGCGGTTGATGTTCGCGGATCAGTCGCTCGATGTCGACCACGGTGTCGTGATTCCACATCGTCTTGCGGAATTTCTGCCACTGGCTCAGGTTGTCGACGTCGTCATTGTGCCGTGTGTATTGCACGACGTCATGACCATTCTCACGCAGCAACCACGCTTCGTCGGCGAACACTTGGTCCTCGCCGCCGGCCTGCTGATAGTAGTTGTGACACATCAAGATCTTCACGATGCACCACCGCCGATCTGTTGCCCCCAGGGAGTAGGCAGCACGGGTGACTGTGCGAGTTTAGACGTCACCGTTTCGGGCGAGTTTGTTACGCCATTTGCCGACGCTGCGGCGACACCGTAGCACAGGCCTAGCATCCCGAACAGCATGTTGTTGTAGTACAGGTTGTAGATCAAGACATTGTCCGTCAAGCAAAGGATGGCAAAGCCGATAATGCCCAGCGCGGCCGCGCCGAATCCGGCCCGCAACAAACCGTCCGTCGCCAATGCGCGGCGTACTGCGTTTCGATACTGCCAATACATGGTCGACCAGAATAGCGTGAAGCCGATGATGCCCGTTTCGAAAAAGAGTCGCAAGTAATCGTTGTGTGGCTTGTCTTCTTCGGGCCACACGGTCGGCACGAACTCGGTCACCTCACCAACCCCCGCGCCAAACCAGCCGTGCTCCTGGGCCTTCGCGAAAATCGCCGGCCAGGCCTCAAAGCGACCGAAGCTCAGAAAGTCGCCCTGCACCAACTGTGTGAGTGTCCCGTGTCCGTCGTAAAAGAAACGTTGTTGAAACTGTGGCGTGTAGAACAGGCCGATACCCGCCAGACAGGTCGCCCCGAGCAGCGTCCCCTTCACCATCCAATTTCGGTTTAGCGGGTTCAGCACCGGCAATAGCAGAATGACGCCGGTCGTCGTGCGACTGCCTGTACCTGCTGCTACAGCCAAACAGGCGGCCCACATCAAGTAACCGCGTGTGGGTTTCACGTGCGTCAAGGCGACTGCCACACTCGCTAAAAACACGGCGGTAATCGAGAAGATCCGCGCTCCGGTACGATCCTCGTCGACAATGATATGCAGCCGAATCATCGCCACGCGAACCAACAGGATCACTAGCGTGACGACGATCGCGGTAATGTACAGCCGTAGATGCTCCAGCCGCCGACCGAACATTGACGCCACCACGGCAATCGACAACGGCACAGTAATTTGCATCGCATCCTGAATATTCCGCTGCGCCAACCCGTCACACCAAGTCAGCGACATCCACAGATAGGCAACCCAGGGCAGCCACGCGAGCCAAGGAAAGTCGACTCGTGACTGTCGATTCAGGGCGATCTCCGCCTGGAACAGAAATGCCCCGGCCAGGAAGTACATCATCCACAGCCAACCGGAAAAGCGGAAGTTGCCAATCGAAAAATCGAGAAAGTGGACGAGTGCCGCGCCGATGGGAACCATCAGCAGATAGAGCATGCCCAAATTGAGTTGCCGATTCTGCATGGTTAAGCGCTGTCTCCTCCACGGTAGTTTGGCACATCCTCAGGGCGCAAGACGATGAAGAACACAAACGCCTCGAAGCTGGCAGCCGCGATTCGTCCAATCAGTAGCGCCACTGCTGCACCCCACAGTGCCCAGGTAGGAATCAACAGGATCGACGCAATGCCGGACACAACCACCGCAATCACGGAAGAGTAAAAAATAATCTGTGGTCGCTCGACGGCCCACAGTCCACCATCATTCACCATGTGAGCCGCGTTGAAGGCCAGGTTCAGTCCCAAGATGAAGACCAAGCCGCCCTGCCCTGCCGGCATCGCTTTGGGCAAAATGAACCCCAGCATCGTGTCACTCGTCAACGCCATGGTCAGCGTAAAGCCCAGCACGCAGAGGAACAGCAAACCCATCGCCGTTCCGACCAGCCGTCGCGCCGGCTGCAAACCACGATCGGCGACCGTCCTGACCGTCATCGGACTGATGAAGTTGTTCAGCCCCAGCGCAAACGGATTGATGAATTGAACGAGTGTGGTGCAGGCAGCAAACAAACCGGTCAACGCTGGATTGAGCCAAAACGCAATCAACCAGATCATTCCCTGCAAATGGATCAGGCCCGTAAGCTGCGCCATGAACATCCAACGGCCTAAGCGCCAACCGCTAGCGAGATCCGTCCAAACCTCCCGCCAATCCGGATGAAACGTGCGACGCACAGACCACAGCCAAACGAGTCCAGCAGCCGCCGACGATACGCCAATCGTCATCACCGCCATGCCAGCCGTTAACTGATTGCTCCAAGCGAAATATCCGAGCAAGCTCAGCTGCAACGCTGCCACCGCGCCATCGACGACGACCGAATGGGTCAAGCGTAAATGTGCAAACTCGACGCGCCGAGCAAACTCGCGTAACAGTGCGAAGGGCGTTGAAATTGCCAAACAGCCCAGAACCGCAGTCAGCCCGGCCTCCGCATTCCCTCGATTTGCGAACCACGCCCCCCCGAAGGCCACGAACGAGAATACCGACAAGAGCACGACGTGCACCAGCACACTGCCGTTGTAACGTGACCAGGCCGGGCCCTGCTTCTTCACATGCATCACGTGTAGGGTGCCGTGATTAGTGCTTCCTGAATACAAGTCGCGATCAACAGCAAGCTGAAGCCGAGTGAATAGAATCCCAATTCCTGTTCCCCACAGGAACGCCCCACCAAAATAGAAGTCGCAAAGCGGGCACCACTGACCAGCCCCTGGTCCACCAGGGCCAGCACTCCCTTGCGCGCGGTAGCGGTTTTGCTTGGCCCAGCATCCGACGACGACGCCTCGGAGCTGGCCGTCACCGGCAACACCTCGTACGGGTTCTCAACTGACGAACTGGACTGCGTAGGCGACATGGATTGGTGTATGACTAGGCGAACGAATCAAATGAAGTCGCGAAGAAGGGTGTTCCGCCGTCCAACCAGCAGCGGTTAAGGAATCGGGTACTGTCGCTGACAATCCCCGAGTCTACCCGCTATCCGGCAAATGAGCTATCCGCCCAATCGCTGCCAGCGCGGTTTACGGACAGCTAAACTTCTGCTTATACCCACTCGCGAACGAATTGGTGCGGTCAGTGTCCCACGGTCGACGCGGTCTCTCGCGCCATCGAGCCCTCGCCGGCACTACGACCAACCACCAGTCCGGCCGCCAACGGCCGCGTCGTCGTCAGACTGGCCGAAGTCACATGCTGGGCCCAAGTGTCGCAGACCAATGCGAGACCATAGCTACCAAAGGTCGCGACGAAGAATGCCAACACGAGCACTTCCAGTTTGTGCGGCGCTACCGGTTTGCGTTGAAACGTAGCGGCCTGTACGACGTTAACGTTCGAGATTTTTTCCTTCTCCAATGCGTCACTGATCCGCGATTGCTCGAGCGCTGCGTATGCCTTGCGATAACTTCCTTCCAGCAGCTCGACGTTCCGCGTCAAATCGGCAATCAGAATCTCGCTCTCATTTAGCTTACGCATCTGATTGTGAATGGACGTTGATTCTTGCGCCAACTTCTCGTGTTGAGCCAGCAGCCCCGCGGCATTGGCTTGTTCTTGCAGCAAAGCCACCTCGACTTCCTTATAGGCTGGATTGACGTTCTCCGTGATGTGCACGCGCTCGATCGGCTGCTCATGCAGGATCTGTTGAGCCGCCTCAACCTGCCGACGAATCGCTCGTACCTTGGGATGCGATTCAGTAAACTTCGCAAGCAACTCTTTTTCTGCGATCTGCAGTGAATAAAGTTCCGCACGCATTTCGTCCGCGGCAGTATTGTCAAAGCCCGATTCAGACTCAGACACCAACCGTTCCGGCAACTGCGTGAGTAATTCTCGTAGGCCGCTCAGCTTCGCCTGAGAACCCGCCAGGTTGGCCTCGGTTTCGCTGACGCGGGCCTTGATCTGGGCCAGATGCGCTTCCAGCAGTTGTCGCTGACCGTCGACGGAGGCGAGATCGCCTTGATTCTTGGCGTCACGCAATTCATGCTTCGCCGTCTCTAGTTCAGACTGCAGAAGTTCGGTTTGCTGTTGAAAGAAAGCATACGAACCGGGAACCTGATTAAGTCGCACATGCTCTTCATCGTAAACGGCCAGCACGGTCGCAAGAATTCGCTGTGCGGCCGCCGGTGTGCGTGACGTTAAACGTAGCGTGATCACGTTGGACCGTTTCATCGACGGAAACACATCAAGACTCTTCTGTAGCTTCGTCACCGCCTGCTCGATCGCCATCGGAGTCGGTTCACGGTCGCGTTCAGCCCCTGGGTGCAGAATCGCTTCAGCGCCTAAGCGATCGACGACACTCATCGCAATCGCACGGCTTTGAATCACTTCCATCACCGAGTTGATTTCGTTCTCGCGCGAATCCGTGACAGCAATGTTCTGGCCGACCTGCGTCGTCGGATCCAGTGTGACACTTTCGCGCCCCAAGCGTATGAACAGCTTGGCCTCCGATACGTACGTCCGTGGCCAGAACCACAGCGCCAATACGGCGATCGCTAGAGTTCCGAAGAAGCACGAAGCCACTTTGCGAGGATGTCTGCCCGGCACTTGCAAGAGGTCGCGAATGGAGAAGCTGCCATCCATCATCGGTCAGTCCAATACGTTGTCGGTTCACGGGTGCGGTCGCTCAAGTGCAACACGAACAGGGTCACACGATGCGTTTGGCCGTAGGTACGCAAGAGGCGCGCCGCCACCGCACGCGACACTCGTGATGGCAACGCTCACCTTGGTTTCTTACCGACGAAAAACGGCACAGATTGCTTGCGAATTTACCGCAATCGCCCGTCGCTGGACGTGCTCGAGGTGGTCAAAACGAGACGGCACCGACGCAGTGTGGTGAGAAAGCTCAACACGTAGGCGGCACGCAACGTCGCGAAGACTCGCGAACGGCATTCAGTTCGCCAGTCGCGGCTCATTTGGAGTGCGGCCGCGCAGCTGCCGCTTTCGAACGAAGCCAAACGGTCCGAGCCGCGACCGACACTCCAACACCAAACCGGCTGTCACGACGCTCCCGCAACGTCCACGCTCGTCTTTGTCAAACGGCCGGATTCCGGCTGTCGCGAAGCTCCGAGCTCACAAGAAAAGCGATAGCTGCGCGATCGCACTCCAAAGCCATCGACTCCAAAGATCTTGCGTTTCTGACGCTCAAATCGCTAGGTAATAACCGACGCTAACGCGTTACGGCGAACTATTTCAGATTCCGGTCCAGATACTCGGTCATCAGGCGGCGCAAGTGCAGCGTGGTGCCCTCGCCTTCACGAATCGCATGAGTCCGATTGGGATATGCCATCATCGAGAACTGCTTGCCATGACGTACGAACTCGTTGATCAGCGTCTCAGTTGCCTGATAGTGACAGTTGTCATCACCCGTGCCGTGAACCAGCAGCAACTTGCCTTGCAGTCGATCGGCGAAGTGAACTGGCGATCCTTGGATGTAACCGTCGGCGTTCTCCGATGGAAGGCCCATGTAACG
>JAGQPK010000243.1 GCA_020426755.1 Planctomycetales bacterium | reverse complement strand
ATCGAACCATTCGGTAGATCATGGCAGTGGGACTACTATGCCTACTGGTGCGAAATGCGCGGCAGCCCGCCACGCGGACAGACTTGGGGTAACTCGTTCATCCACAACGATCAACTCAAGGTGCGGCGCGGTGAGTGGACTTGCATTGAAGTGATGGTCCGCATGAATGACGTTGGCGACACGAATGGTGAGTTGGCGCTGTGGATTGACGGACGGCCCGTCAGTCACCTCGGTAAAGGCTTCCCGCGCGGTCAGTGGGTCTTCGACAAATTCATGCCAGGACGGGATGGCGAAGGAGTCCGCTGGAATGCTGCGATTGGCGATCGCGAAAGTATCGCCACGCAAACCGGTGGTGATCCCTTCGAAGGCTTTCGATTTCGCAAACAGCCGAAACTGAATGTCAACTTCCTCTGGCTCTACACTTACATCACAAAGGGCACCGCCGGACATACCAACCGCGTATGGTTTGACGACGTCGTTGTCGCGACCGAATACATCGGACCGTTGAACACGGCGAAGACAGAATGATGCAGGTGTACCAAGCGCCGTCACCTACAACCATATGACGGTTGCTGCATCGCGATCCTTTTACACCTACAATCCCGTCGTGCCTCGTAGTGAACGATCCAGCTGGAGTCGATTGTGTTGCCACGCGGAGTTCATTCACTCTGCTTCTCCGGCAATTTCACGGTCAGTCGATCCAACGCAGGCGAGCTGGCTAGTTGCTTACGGTCGACCCAAACAGAGAAGCCGGCGCCGCGACGAAAATGCTCACCGTCACGATCCCAGATAATCGTCAGCGTGTGACCATGATATGGCACACCATCTAAGCAAAACCAATCCCATGCCTCACCGGGCAGCAGCGGATCAAGTTCGAGAATCGCATCGTCACGCGGCACGATGCCAATAAGTCCACCGATAACGAGGTCCGCGAACGTGGAGTGATTGTAGTAACGGCTGCGCTCCGCCTTGGCGCCCGTGATCAGCCACGCGCCGGTTAGCTCGTCGTGATATTCTCCGATGTACGGTTTGCCAGCGTGTTGATGGGCGTTGGCATACAACAGCAGATTGTCAAAGTAGTCGCGACGATCAACGAACGATTGCTGCGGGCCGCGAATGAAATTGGCTAATCCATCGAGTGTTTGGCTGGTGGCGAACGGCCACACTGCTCCATCCCATTCACACGTGCCAGTGCCGTGACTGCGAAATTGCGGATGGCGGCGTTCGGCTGTCGTGATGCCGCGCGGTGCCTTGAATCCACCATCGTCCTTAAGCTGCAGCCAAGCAGCGCCGTGTTCTGCTTTCGCCAAATCAAACGTCCAGGGAATAAAACCGATCGCTTCTCGCGCATCCGACAAATGACCGTCTTCCAGTCGGACCTTGAAGAACTTGTTATCCTCGTCCCACAGTCGCTCGATCATCGCGGCACGCAGCCGCACTGCTTTTTCGCCAAACTCCGCGGCAATTTCTTGACGCCCCGATAACTTGGCGATTTGTGCAATCGCCAAGGCGTTTGCTACCATGTAGCTGTTGATTGTGGGCCGCACGTTCTTGACGCGTCGACCGCCACTGATCGACTCTTCCATCCCATCTTGTACGTCGTATTGCCAAAACAAACCGTCGGGGGCCTGCCGCTCCGATTCCCATCGTCGATAGTCGACGATGAGATCATCGAGCAACTCCGTCAACAGCTTGGCGTCACCGGTAACTAGATAGCGATCGTAAATCGCGGCCGCGGCCCAACTGCTGAATTTGTGGAAGTGGCGTGCCGGTGTATGATCTTCACCCGCACGAAACCAGAACCGAATGTAGTCGTCCAGGATGTGCTGCGATCTGAGCCAACGTCCTTCGGCTAGGTGATGTCCAAGGGCGCACGCGATTGTATTGTGGGCACCGGCGTGCGAGACGGGCCGCAAAAACTCGGTCAGTACCCAGCCGTCCGGCGTTTCCTTGATGTGCTTGCGATAGCTCCACCAACGATAGTAGTAGATTTCCTCCAGTTGCTTAGACGGGCAGGCGAAGAACGGGATTTGCGACGCCAGCCAGTCGAGCGACTCAGCGTTCGGAATCGCGTTAACGACCGTTTCTGCTTCCATCGCATTGAAACGTGCGATGTAATGAGCGAACTGGTGCTGCTCGAGAACTACGGTTTGACTGTGCGTCGTTTGACTGTGTGTCGTTGTGCAGAGGAGAAGGAGTCCGCAGATCGCGGCGAGTGTTAACGGCAGGCGGGAGTTACTGGCCACGGATGAGGCGGATTCCACGGATGTTTGCGGAAGAGATGGTAGAACCTAACGGTGATAGTCTACCAAGCGGGGCGCACGCAGTGATCGAATGACTGCGTGCGCTTGTTGCTTCACACGGTTGACTAGCGTCCAGTGCGACGGCTGCGGACGGCTGGCAGCAGCAGTCCGATTGCCAGCAGACAGGAGCCAACGGTTGCCGGTTCCGGTACTGCGGCGACAGCAGCTCGTGGACCTACTTCGTAGCCACCGGCGGCGAACGCGGTCACGAAGTCGGACGAATCAAAGTCGCCGTCACCGTTCCAGTCACCTGTGGCCCAGGTCGAGTTACCGGTAACGCCGTCTTCGTATTGACCAGCCGTAAACACCGTCACGAAGTCCGTGGTGTTGAACTCGTTATCTAGATTCGAGTCGCCGAAGTAGGTGTTCAAAACAGTTTCGACCAGGAAGCTGCGATCTGCTTCATTCACCAAACCGTCTGATGTCAGATCGAAGGCGGCATCGTTGGAACCTTGGCGAACAACGGCAGACAAAGCGTCGATGTCAGCCGCATCCACGGTCCCATTGCCATCGAAATCGCCATTGGCGGTAACGTTGCCGATCGACACGGGTGCGACGTTCAACAGACCCTCTGTGGTGCCGTAACGAGCGACCAGATCTGTTACACCGCCGGCGGCAACAGTGCCCAATGGCAAGGATCCACCAGGACCCAACGTCGTCGAACCGTTCAGATTGGATTCAACGATCAACGATCCTGATGCTGCATTCTCCAACCAGCCAGCGCGGCCCGCGTCAGACAAGCTGGTCCAACTGCCAAAGGCCAAGCCGCCCGCAGCCGACTCGAGTTCATAGTAGCTGAGATCGAACGATTCGGACGTCTCGTTCACCAACGTTGCGAGGCCGGAAGTCTCGTTGACGATCAGTGACAACCGTGGCACAGCAACCGTCGCCACGTCCGCCCAGCTCGTGCCCATTGCGACATCGTCAAAGTAAACGCGACCCCCCGTGCCAACTCGGCTCAGTCGCAATAGACCACTCAGCTCGTCCAACGAAGCGATCACATCACTCTCAACAACTGCCGAAGTGCCTTCTTCGACGCCGCTCGGGTCAAGCCACACAGTCAGACGTTCGCTGTTACCGACAGCGTTCACTTCCAACTTGCCGACAAGCTGATGGTTCTCCCCATCGTTCGTGATGTCGTCCACATTGATGTCGGTGTCGAAACCAAGCTGAGCGATGATGCCTGTGTCATCAAGGCCGATGGCAATTTGGTTTTCATCGTTTAGCGGGTTGTGAATGTACATCCGCGGCGCGCTCAGTGCATCCACTTCAACCCGCGTCGTAACCCCAAAGTAAATGGTGCTCAGCCCTGTCGTGTCGAAACCGTAGTTGCGTTGCACAAACGTGTCAGTTGGCGAGAAAGTGACGCCCAATACGACCGTGTCCAGATTCTCGGGTGGCTCGACATCGGCTACGTCGGCGCCGAGGATGATACCGTCCCCCGACGAACCCCAGCGACCGAGCCACAGGCCTGCGGCACCGTTTTGTCCGCCACCGTAGTCTTGTCGCGTGAAACCGCCACCCGGTCCAAACTCTTTGGTCGGCTGGCTGTAGTAAAAATCGTCAGCGACAATCACTTCGGCGTGAACTGTCGTTGGCAGGAAACTCCAAGCGCCCAACAGGGCAAGTAAGTATTTGTATCGTCTCATGAGATGTGAACTCCGTGGATATTTATGTGCGTGCTTCTTCAGAGGAAATAATGTGTTGGACTAACGTCGACGAGCGATCGCGCGTCGTCCGAACGCCAACATGCCGATGGCCAGCAACGTGCCCGTCGCAGGTTCAGGAACCTGATTCGCGGGCGGTGTGACCGATGCGGAGATTTCGAAGAAGTCAAAGAAGTTCACACGACCATTTCCATCCACATCGCCCTTGAGCAAAGTGGAGACGTCACCGGCGCCGAGACCGTTGTTCAGGCCGACGTTGGCCGACCAGATTAAATAGTCATCGTTGTCCGCGTCGCCATCCTGATCCACGTCGCCGGGAACACCTGTGGGTGTGAGGTCCGAAGTGAAATCCACGTCGATCGTGGGATCGAAGGCACCATCACTGAAACCGGAAATGTTGAAGTCGTCGATTACACCGGCGAAAGGAGTGATGTCTGCGATGTCGTTACCCACGACGACGCTGTTGGTGCCGCCCCAGAATCCGTCGCCGCTGATCGCCAATTCGCCGTTGATGTACATGCGTGCTGAGTTGCCACCGCGGAACACAGCAATATGAGTCCATTCGCCGAAGGCCACTTCGACTGGTGATTTCTTGGCTGGAATGCCGTTGACCGATTGAAGTTGCCAGAAACCGTCGCTGGTGATACCGGCACCACCGTTGTCTGTTCCCAGTGCCCACACGGACTGATCATTACCCTGGCCGCTGACGCTCGGATTGACCCAAGCTTGACTGAGCGACGCAAACGTAGCAAAGTCGCGCGGATCAAATGCGTCGGAACGCATCTCATCGTCTATACCGTCGAACAGCAGGGCTAAGCCGCCACCGCGACCGTCGACGTAAACTGGTGCGGTTGATTCTGAATCGGCCAGCAACGGAACGAAATCGCCAAACTGATCGGCGACGGGATTGCCGTCGATATCTTCGGTCGGCGGCTCCATGATGTCTTCCGTGCTCAAGGCCACGCCGCCAATTGTGACGGCGCCGTCAGCCTCTCCCATCGGATAATAGCGGACCTTCACGGCCGCCGAACCGGTCGCGCATTGGGCCAGCAGTAGCGCGAACGCTCCGCCAACAATCCACGCGAACCTGTTGCGATTTCGGTGTGTTATCGTCATAGAATGTGCTCCTCTCGATCTCTGCGACACCGTTACAAATGAGGCTGTCCATCGGTGTCAATTGGTGTTAACGTCACTGCGCGTCTAACCGATTCATCTTAGCAATCGAGTTTCCCAGCCATAAGGTGCTTTTGGCTGGACGGGAAGTCGTTGTGCGAGGGGCAGAATCATTTGAAACGCGGCCGCGTAGCCGCTGCATATGCATGAGGCCGAGTCAATATGATCCGCTACTGCCCAGCCGTTCAACAGCACGACGCGTGACGCCGAGTCCACGCGCAAAGTGATCGCTACACGCTCGCTCCAAAGATGCCTACGATGGGTATGCGCACATGCCGCGTGAAGTGTTCGCGAGCAAACTGCCAAACTACGTTAGCGCGATATGGCCAAGTTTTTCGCTCGTTCCCTTTGTAGGGTCGACTTATTGTCTTGCAATCCAAATCAAAACGACTACGATGCCCTTGAACCAGCCCAAGGCGGTGGGCGGTTCACTTACTCCTTTTGTTTACGAGGCGATCTACTGACACGACGATAGCGAGAACGCTAACGAATCGAAGCTCGAGAAGCACGGCATTTTTCTTTTCGCGATACCGTTCCTAAGAGAAGGTATGTGCGCGAGGGCGAATGCCGTGTTTTTTTGTTGACTAGGCGGACCATAATCGACAGTGACTAGCTACATCGAAGAAAGTCTTAGCACGACGAGGAATGCAATGAAGATGACTCGACTGGTTGCCTTGAGCGCAACACTTTTAATCGGCCTCATGGGCCAAGCTGCGAAAGCAGACTGGAACGATACAATTTCCGCAGCCGCGCCGTTGCACTGGTTCAATTTCAATGAGACGACAGGTACCACGATCGACGACTCAGGCTCCGCCAACGTTGATGGCACCGTGATGGGCGCCGTTGGTTTGGGAGCAGCCGGTGCGGTAGGTGGTGCGGCAACGTTCGATGGTGCGAGCTACGTGCTCGTCGGCGGACCTAACTTGGCGACACCCTGGACTCTGGAAAGCATCTTCTTGGCCGACCCAGTGAACGGCGGACCGTCGATGGGATTGATCGGTGCAGACTTTGATGCGGCCGAACGGATGGCGGTCAAAGCTGATCAATGGAACAAGACGGGCCAAATGGGCTATACGGTGTTTGGCGTGGTTGACGTTACGCTCGCTGGCGCGACACCAACCGACTTCGAACACGTGGTGCTCGTCGGTACCGACACTGGCGTCGAGTTGTTCGTTAATGGCGCATCGGTCGCCAGCGATGCAACCGCGACGTTCCTGTCACGCCACTTGTTGGGTGCAGGCGCGGTTCGCTCGACTGGAGCGCTGGTCGACGGCCTGACCGGTACCATCGACGAGATTGTGATTTACGATCGTGCATTAAGCGCAGCGGAAATCAGCTCGCACTACGCGTCAGTTCCTGAACCGGCGTCGGCGACGCTCTTGCTCGTCGGATCGTTGGCCGCTTTGCGGCTACGTCGACGTGAGAGCTAGCTAGTGCGGGCCGTGCGTCCGCTAATCTTGCCAGAACTCATGAATCGCCGGTGGCCGCAGATGCCACCGGCGATTTTTTTTGTGCTCGCGTCAAGTGGTTCCCTCCCCCCTGACCCCCTCCCGGTATTGTGTTCCGCGAAGTCGAGTCCATCGACGCGAGGGGAATAGCGCGTGATCTCAGAAATTGCGCACCTTTTCACGCAACTCCGACGAATAGCAACCAATAACAACAGCTAGGTGTAACCAAATTTCACAAAGTCCTGACAGCAAGCAGCTCGGTGCGACAGCACGTTGTGGCGTGCCAACCGACCAATCCTGTGGGACGCTCGATGGAGTGATTACCCATGTCTTACCTCAGTATTGGCAGCCACTCGCAGGAAGTTGGAGTCGTCCAACACGAACTCAATCAGCAACTGTTCCCTAATCCTCATCTAGCAGAGGATTGCATCTTTGGACGACTGACCGATGCAGCGGTACGGGCGTTTCAACGACAGGCGGGTATTACGATTGACGGCATCGTCGGTCCGGAAACTCGCGCCGCACTAGGCATTCCCAATCCTGGTAACCAGTTCACGCATCGTATTCGCTTGCACTTTCGCAGCATCAGTCTGACCGACGTACCGTTCGAGACGATCCTCAGCAACACGCAATTGGTTTACGCCCAATATGGGATTCGCGTCGAATTTGGTTCGGGCATGAGCCTGAATTTGTCAGCGGACGAAGCCGCTCGTTTGCAGCAAATCGATGGGCAGTGTCGTTGGCAAGTGACGGGCGGAGAATTTGCCGAACTCCAGAACATGGGCGGCTTTATCCC
>JAGQPK010000242.1 GCA_020426755.1 Planctomycetales bacterium | reverse complement strand
ACTAACAAGACGTCTGCCGAACGAATCGCTTCCAGGTTGTGAAAGCGATTTAGATGAGCGGCATCTGCAAACGCATAGGACACGCGGTAGTCGCGATACAATTTTTCACGCGCGAACTCCGGCAGCGTCACGCGCGTCTTGTATTCGTCCTCGCCGATTAGCATCACGACGTGCGGCCGGCGATCATCAGCGAAGCGATGCGGCTCACCGCCCGTCACTTGATCGCTCGTCATCGTCGGGCAAACGTATCGTTCAATGTGCTCCACGATCAAGTCGGTACCGCTGAAGTGACTGACGAATGGCGGCATCGCCGGGTTGTACATCGTGTCGGTCAGATCGCGCACGAGCGCCACGTTCTTGCCATTGCGTGACAACTGTCGTAAGCCGAACGGTCGGCCGAGCACACACATGTTGGTGTGCACTCCAACAAGCATCACATTGCGGATGCCGAGGTGTTCGAGAATGCTCCAGTTCTCGACACCATCGTCGGTGATGTAATCGGAATCTACGATCTGAATTGAATCAACTTGCCGTTGCCACGGTGAACCAGGATTGCGTCCCATTTCGGCGAGTTGCTTTTGCCAGGCGGCGTGTTCGCGCGGATCATCGTCCTCGCCTCCATCCGATTGATCGATCGGATAGTCGGCGTTCTCCTCGACAGGATTCTTCCAATAGCACCAACTTTCAATTTGCTCCGGCAAGTTCTTCGCCTTGGGAACGAGTTGGGCACGGCGTCGCGCCGGATGTTCCACGTAGGCATCCATGCAAGACGACGGCGCATGGATGATGGTGACACCTTGTTGTCGTGCGACTTTCAACAACTGATCAATGCGAGGTGCGAGTTCCTTGACGCGACGCACCGCGTTCAAGCAATGATGACTATCCCACATGTCGCAGACAATGATCGCAGTCTGCGAACCCGACCAAGCTTCTGACTTTTCCCGCACTTCGATCCAACCATCGCTACCAGCAACGGCGCGAGACCGCAAGACAACGTTCAGCACTTGCGCATCGGCGGCGCGAGTCGTTGAATCTTCCTGTGCAACTAAGCACGTCGTCAGCACGCAAATACCGATCATGCAACCGAGCACAACGCCGGCCATCCATCGCAACATAGTGTCACTCTCCTACTGCCGTGATTCGCACGAAACTCAACGACTGCTCTCAATCAGACACGCCACGAGCGCAGCAATTCACGTCGGCGTCGAATACGCCATAGCAGAACGGTAGCGTCTAGCGGAGTCAAGTTCCTATTTGCGACTCAGCGACTAAGAAGGGACCTTGGCCACCACGGTCTTGCAATTCAAGACAGTACTCCGGGTAGGCAAGCGAACCGTAGACACGGGCAAGTTCGTGGAACTGCAAGTGCAGGCGATTTCTGGGTGCGCAGCACGAAGACAGACTTGGAACGGTGCAAAACGCCAGCAACGGTGCCGGGCGTTGCCACGAGACGTCGCCCCTTGCTGCACGGACGCGCTCGGGGCCGAGATGACGACAGCGAGCAAGTCGTCGAGTCGGCCGGATTCCTACCTATCGGCAGAGTACAGTCAGGGTAACTCCGACAACGGCACGATCATACTCGATCTCGCTAGACGAGCGCTGCGCGCCGCGCTACTTTACGCGAGTTACCGGAGCGGCAGCGATAATCCACCACTCACCCTGCACGACTCCGACCAGCATCCGCGTCACTTCGGTTTCATTTGATTCGGAGTCGAAGTTATCGCGCGTTCGCAGGTCCAGTCGCATCCACCCCGAGGGCTTTACTGCCGGACGATAGAGTTGGCCGTCGAGTGTGTACTCCAGCGACTCATCTCCAGTCAGTGGAATGTATTCGATATTCTCCAGCAACCGGTCAGCATCCGCACGGAAGATCCGCAAGTGGTTTTCGACGTCGGCAGGTTGCCCGGGAGCCCCCACGATGAGACGAGCGAAAGCCGCTTCATCTCGCGCCGCCAGAGATTCTCGGACCAGAGTGGCTAGATCGTCAAACGCCAGGCGACGGTCATTAATGACGTACGCAGTATTGGTCGTCTCCGTGGGCGGTACGGTAGACGTTGCCTCCTCACCTTGGCAACCAGAGAAAACGACACACACCGAGACAGCCCAGAGTGCCAGGCAACGACGCATTTTTTCAACTCCTGATCGATCGGAGAACAAGGGCCCGCAGGTGGACGACAAAACTGTCGGCCGGATGACGATTCGACCTGCAAACCTACGTCAGCATTAGATCGAACAAGGCGAGCGGCCCGTTTGCACGTTTCCGCTCGCCTTGCTCTCACTCTTACCGACCGGCCTCGATAGCGTTCATGGACGGAGTGATTGCTTGTAGGCAGCCGATACCGTCTGTTTCACCGTTGGTGTTTCCACCCTCGGGAACGGTAGCGTTGCCTTGCGTCTCATTAGGTATCCTCGTAGACCGATCGTTGGAATGCCAGTACCAGGTCGTGTGAAGTAAAGTAGCCGTCCATGTCCCAATCGCCCTCAATCCAGGTGGCTGATGGCGAGTCTGGCTGCTCGGGATCGACGACATACTTGCCGCGGCCGAATGACAACACCAAGTCAGCCGAGGTGAAGCGTCCATCGTTGTTCGAGTCACCGTAGACGAGCGCCTCGGAACTAACAGAGCCTGGCGAGCCGCCTTCGTCGCTGCTCTCGCTCCAGGACGAGCTGACTGACAGGTTTGTGGCAGCCAAAATTCGCACTTCCAACGTTTTGCCACCGCCATCGGTTGGCGGGAACCACGTTTTCTCATAGCGGAACTGAGCGATCACTTCATACTCGGGTGCCAGCGACGCCACCGTGATCAACTCACCGTCGTTGCTGAGTTGTCCACTCCACTCGCCCGCCATCGGCAAACCGGCACCATAGCGAAGCTGCATAGCATCCATGTTCTCCACGACCAACACGGTTGCACCCGGTGCCAGCTCAGTGATCACTCCATCGGCGAATTCGAAATCGACGCCCTGATCCTCAATCACACCGCCCACCGGCACGGGCACTTTCACAAACGCCACTTGCGAAAGGTCGATGGCTTCAGACGAAATGTTCGTCAGTTCAATGAACTCGAAATCATCTGCGGCAAAGCCCGCATCGACTTCAGCGGGTGATGGTGCACCCGGATTGTAGTTCACCTCGCTGATCTTAAGTGACACGGACGAAGCAGCCGCGGCCGAGCTGCCTGCGGGAGTCGCTTGCACTTCGATCGCGCCCATATCCAAGCGGCCGCCGGACACGCGCACATACGGGAAGCGACGTTGATCCGAACGCGGCAAGTCATTGAGCGACATCGCACCCGCATTAACCACGGGGCTGTTCGCCAATGGCACTCGCGTCAACGTCGGGCCACCATTGTCCGCCAACGCGCCCAGCCGCGGATCGATCGGAACCGCTGCGGAACCGACAATGTTTCCACTTGAACTAGGCGAATCGACCGGAGCGGCTGCCAGCCCGGTGTCTTTGCGATTGCCGATCAAACTGTACTGAATGTCCGCAGCGTGAGGTCCCTTCCACAGATCGGGGCCAGTCGTCGCGGTATTGCCTGCGACGATCGAATTGCTCATCTTGAGCGCCTCGGTCGCTAGCCAAATGCCACCACCTTGTGAGCCCTGGCTGTCAACAATCGTCGAGTGCTCGACGCGGACCTTCCCAGAGCCGGTATTGGCGGCGATGGAACCACCACCTCGCAGCGACTGATTTGCCGTGAAGGTGCTGCTTGAGATCGTCACGTCCGAGCTGCTCGTCGTACCGCGAACAAACAAGGCACCGCCACTGCCGCCGTGATTGTCAGCGAAAGTGCTTTGACTGATGACGACTTTGGCTTCGCCGCCCGTCGTATTACTGAAGATCGCGCCGCCGCCACCCGTACTTGTATTGCCCACGAACTGGCTGGCGTCGATCGTCACGTCACTCGCGGCACCGAACGCCATTACGCCACCCGTGTTGCTCCCAACATTCCCAGTGAACTTCGACGTCAAGATGGAGACCGATGCCGTTCCGCCAATCGCTGTGGCCAACACACCGCCCGTCGATCCGCCATGATTGTTCTCGATGAAGCTGTCACGCAACTGAATGCTGGCCGCGCCGCGAGTTGCCTGCAAACCACCCGCTCCCACCGTGGCCACATTGTCGTGCACATTGACTTCGCGAGCGGACAGTGTGCCGGCCACAAACACGCCGCCCGCTTCGTGGGCGCTGTTGTTGGCAATCTCGACGTGATCTAGCACGACCAAAGCTTCACACGCCACATCGCAGTCGGCCGATATCGCGCCGCCGGTAGCCATTGAGTGATTGTTTTCCAAAGTGCTCTGAATGAGCGTCAATCGTTCTGCCGTCCGAATCGCGCCACCGCTATCAGCCGAGTCGCCACCGCGTAGCGTCAACCCCAACAACTGCACGTCCGAGCGAAACGCGGCGCTACCATCGTCGATCAGAAAAATTCGCGATCCATCGCCTTGGGCAACATTCGGATCCGCGTCGCTGTGGCTGGCGTCAATCGAGATGCCGCGTTCGACCGACAGGCCGTCGATCACTACCGAACGCTGCACGAATAGCTCGCCTTCACTCAGATAGATGGTGCGGCCATCAATCGACGCGTCGAACACGATGCGAGCATCTTCACCCACCGGCACCTCATTGGCTGCGATGACTGCTTCACGCAACGACGTCGCACCGTCTTGCGCGTCAACGACGTCCACAACGGTATCCACCGTCAGGACTGCCATCAAGTTGCGAGCCTCAACTGACTCCAACTGCAAGTTACGATGAAGCCTCCGCCGCCGGGCCGAGGTAGAAGGCAGGGAATTCCAGAACGTGCGACTCATGACGCGGTACCCTCAGAAAGTCGAATCAAAGCAAGGTGCTTTCGCTACTTCCGATCGTTACTCATCGCCAAAAGAACGATGCGATCGAACGACTCGATTCTACTTACGAGGAAAAACGCGCTACAATGAATTTGTCGCTACCACTTTGCGTATTCTCGATGCACTCCACGTCTTCAATGACAGCATCGAACTAATCGTAACTCAGTGTTAAGCAGTCGAACGTTTGCGCGCCAAGGACGCCTAACATGTGAGTGACGAATGTGTGAAGACGGCGCACTGCAGTCGCTTGATGAACGTGCACATGCGAAGTACGAGCTACCGTTTGCGGACACTCCATCAACAGCATCTAACCGTCGCACAAACATATTGCGAAACCACACTTCACTGTTATGGTCCGTTAACATGATTCGGCCAATCACGTTCTCACCAAAATCACCAGCATCCGCGAACTTGCTGTCAGCGACGTGCTGACGCCAAGTTGGATCGCCTATCTGTTGTTCGGCTACCAAGCGACCGTTCAGAAAATGTTCAAGATGCTGATGGCGGACGACGATCGCGGACCGGTTGAATTCGCCAATGGGTCGCAGCGGCTTATCTGACGCCGGTGCGAACAGATCGTAAATTGATGCCGTGGTCTGCTCCGGACGTAAACCACCGTAGTCAACGTCGTCGATCAGTTGGTACTCGATTCCGAGAGTTTTACCGTGGTAATCGCGCACGCGATACTTCACACCGTTATTACCGCGCGCGGCAATCTTCCATTCGAAAACCAGCTCGAAATCGCCAAATTCATCGCGTGAAAGCAGATTTCCGCCGCGTTGCGTGCCTTGCTGGAGATGCAGAACGCCCTGGTCCAACTCCCACCCAGCCCCCGGTTGCGTGCCATCCGCTTGCGTCCAGTTCGATAAACTCGAATCCAACAACAGGGGCTCCCATTGCTGGGCAGCTGCGGCAGCCGCCATGAGCACGGCGACGGCGAAACTTAAAGAGCACACTCGAAACATCATCAGTTTTCCTTTCGGCTCACATGATAACGGCGGGAACAGCAATGCGTGTCGTGTTTCCCGATGAGTTTACCCCACTGCCCTTGACTGACACGATTCGTTAACATCCCCAACACAGCACGACAACCGAGTGTCACGAACTTTGAACTTAGCTCAGGATCCAGGAATCGCGATGATCAGAATCGGATTGCTCTCCGACACTCATGGTTACCTCGACCCGCGCGTATTCCACTTTTTCGCTGACGTCGATGAGATCTGGCACGCAGGCGATTTCGGCTCGCTCGAAGTGTCGGAACAACTGGCGGAGTTTCGTCCGCTGAAGGGAGTTTACGGAAACATCGATGGTCCCGAAATTCGACATACGCATCCGCTCGATCAGCGTTTCGAGTGTGGCGGAATGGATGTCTGGATGACGCATATTGGCGGACATCCGGGGCGATACGATCGCCGCGTCCGCCCGCTTCTCGATCAGCGTCCCCCAGATCTATTCATCTGCGGCCATTCTCACATCCTGCGTGTCGAACGTGACAAGAAGCGGAACCTGCTGCATCTGAACCCGGGGGCTGCGGGCAATCAAGGTTTCCACGTGATGAAGACGATGATGTTATTGACCATCACTGAAGGCCGAGTGCAGCGTCTGCAGGCGGTCGAATTGGGGCAACGCGGCCAGCGTTCTCCACAGGAGCTGATGGATACGCATGACGAGAACCTGTCAGAGGATTATGACAACGCTCCGTAGATCGGACGATGCTTGGTGTAACCGCCATCGGTCGTCAGCACCTCCCCCACGCACCAACATTCCTCAGCCCAGAAAAAGAGTGTCGCCGCCGTAATATGCTTTGGCTCTGTTAAACCGCCGAGCGGCATGGAATCTTCGACCGCTTGAAGTCGACCGGCGCTCACCGGGTTCTGTGCCGCCATCGGGCCACGCAATGGCGAAGGGGCCAGTCCGTTGAGAATCAAACCATGCTGCTCGACAAAATGCCTGGACTGTAATCGCAGCAAGTTGAGCAATCCACCTTTGGATTCTTCATACGCGGAACTCGCGCGTCCCTCAGCGCCGACCGTCGCGGAAGTAGAAAGCAACAGGACGCCTCGGGCCCGCGGAGTAAATGCACGCTCGTTGACCGCTTGCTTCAACACGTTGTGAGCTCCCCAGAGGTTGATCTCACACGCGTTCATCACATCGTGTTTAGTCAACTGTTCCGGCGGCACGAGTGGACAGGGCGAGATGCCAGCCGTGTGCTGCAAGTAGCCAATATTCTGGTGTCGCGTGAAGAGTGAGTTGACCGCGTCTTCGTCTGTAATGTTGACCACTTCGCCGACGACTTCGCAACCGGCCTCGTCCGCAACCGTTTGGGCAAAATCAGCCAACGACATCGGCTCCGTCCCCACTCGAATCGTGGGCGTCGCATCCACGAGCACAAGTTTCGCGAGCTTCAAGTGCCGGCCGATCTGCTGGGCCATGTGTTGCCCCATCAAACCTACACCGATAATCATCGCCGTTACGTCGTGCTGATACGTGTACATGGTCCGCCGTCTAAATTGAAGTACTCGAGGGTCGACACAAAACTGAGG
>JAGQPK010000241.1 GCA_020426755.1 Planctomycetales bacterium | reverse complement strand
TGTCGAGGGCGTGATCAGCATCCGCGGCAAAACGCTGGTTATTCTCGACTTCCGCACCATGTTGGGCATGCAATCGATGCGGCAGGATACTGCAGAGATTCTGCAACTGTTACATGATCGAGAACAAGACCACGTCAATTGGCTGAACGAGCTGTACGCATCGGTGCGCGAGTCACGTGAGTTCCAACTAGCCACGGATCCTCACCGCTGCAAATTCGGCGTTTGGTACGATGCCCTGATGAACGATGAAGAGGCGCTGAGTCGTTTCACAAACGATCAACTTCCGCTTCTCGATCTGATGTCCAATTTCGATCGTCCGCATCAACAGATTCACAAAGTCGCCATTCAGGTTGGCGAACTTGTCGCCCAGGGCGCAGTCGAAGAGGCGGTTAAGCTGATCGACAAGGCGCGAGACACGGATCTGTGTGAGTTGCTAGATCTGTTTGGCAAAGCTCGTGAGATGGTGTCAACACTGCGTCGCGGTGTCGTGATTGTGGTTGAGTTCGAAGGCAAGCGTTTTGGATTGCTCTTCGATGGCGCTTCGGACCTACACGATTTCTCTCAGGGTACCCGTCAGTCCTCTGAAGTCGTAGGTGATGACAGCCCTGTTGGTGATTTTCTCCACGACGAAGCGACCGGCATCCTCGTACAGATTATCGAATTGGGTAACATCGCTAATCAGCACCGCACGCGACAGATTGCCCCGGAAAGCGAACTTGCTGCGGACGCAGATGTTCCCGTCAGTGAGCAACTGGAATCGGTCGCGTTGTAAGCGATCACTAGCTACCCCGCGCAGCCGCGACGGATACTCTCTCGCCAGCCACTCCAGCTGTTGGTGAGCCGCAAATGGCCCCCCTCTTCAGTTCGCATGGGCCTACTCACGGTCGAATTGCCTCGCAATTCTGGCCGCTGCTCTCATTCGCCACCGATCGTGAGCGGATGCGAATTGCGATACAATGACGTGCGCGGGGTTCAGACTGTTTGCACGTTCACTTCGTACGGAGGACGTTTCAATGCGTACGTTTGCCCTGCTCAACCTCCTCTTAGCGCTTGTTGTCACCGCAACTCGAACTGTCGCAGCGCAGTCACCCGGCGCCGACGCCGCTTACCATCCCACACCAGTGAATCTTTCGGCGCGCGACGAGTTCCGTCAGGCCCGCTTTGGCGTGTTCATCCATTGGGGCGTTTACAGCGTGCTGGGTCAGGGCGAATGGGTCATGAACAACAGCAAGCTGACCGTCGCTGACTACGAACCGCTCGCACAGAAATTCAATCCGACGAAATTCGATGCGGCCGCTTGGGTCGCGCTGTTCAAGCGAGCCGGCACCGAGTACATCACGATCACGTCCAAGCATCACGATGGTTTTGCGATGTGGGACTCAAAGGTCAGCGATTGGGACATCGTCGATCGCACGCCATACGGCAAGGATGTTCTGAAACAGTTAGCGGAAGAATGCGAGCGACAGGGAATCAAGTTATTCTTCTATCACTCGCACCTGGATTGGCATCATCCCGACTATTTTCCGCGCGGACGCACGGGCCGTGCATCGGGTCGACCTGCGGAAGGTGATTTCAATCGCTATCTCGACTACATGGACGCGCAATTAACCGAGTTGCTTAGCGGCGATTACGGCCAGGTGGCCGGCATCTGGTTTGACGGGTGGTGGGATCAACAAAGCAAAGGGCTCGGGCATCCCGATGCACCACCTCACCAAACTCAAGTCGACTGGCGTCTTCCCCAGACCTACGCACTGATCCATCAACTCCAGCCTGCGGCTTTGATCGGCAACAACCATCACGTACTGCCCTTTGCGGGCGAAGACTTCCAAATGTTTGAACGTGACTTGCCCGGCGAGAACACGACGGGCTTCAGCGAAGACGCCGGCATTGGCAGCTTGCCACTGGAAACGTGTGATACGATCAACGGCTCTTGGGGTTACAATTCGAGTGACCAGAAATTCAAATCGGTGAAAGACCTCGTGCACTATCTTGTGCGAGCAGCCGGGCGTGACGCCAACCTTCTGCTAAATATCGGTCCGCGTCCAGACGGCACGATCGATCCTGACTCAACCGCACGACTCGAAGGGGTTGGCGAATGGCTAAAAACCTTCGCGCCCACGGTCAAAGGAACGCGCGGTGGTCCACTGCCGCCACAAGCTTGGGGAGTAACCACTCGCACCGATGAACTGGTCTACGTGCATGTACTCAATCGTCCAGCGGCCGACGCCGCAGGATGGACTACTTTGCCGAATACTGACAAGCTAGTTGCCGATCAAGTGACGCAGTTCCCATCGAACACGATTGTCGAATCGCGCCGCGGCTCAAACGGTGACTTGGTCGTTAGGTTGAGCAATGATGTTGACACAGTAGATACAGTACTAACTTTGCCGACGCCAAGATGAACTCCCAACAATCGCAGAGGCAACGACGCAGGGGCGCGGAGACCTTTGTGAAGCGACAACACGCTCACGCAATTTTCCGCGTCCGACTGCCAATTTGCCTACGCGATACGCTCACTCTTTAGTTAGCGTCAAGTTGACCAACTGGGTCAAATCGCAGAGCGGTACTGCCCCGTTCTCGTCGTACAGATCAGCGAGAGTTGTTTCCCGGAGGATTGCTTCCACGTTCGCCAGCGCTTGATCGAGACGTCGATGGAGCGGACATAACGTCGCATGTCCTGCGATGCCCAGCGGACAAGTCGTGATCCGCTTCAGTGGCTCAACGGCATTCACGATATCGGCTAACACAATCTGTTCGGCGGTTCGTGTCAGCGTATAGCCGCCACCAATGCCGCGCTGCGACGTTACCAAACCCGCGCGTGTCAACGTCTGCAGCAGCTTGGACAGATACGCGGACGGAATCTGCCCGCGCTCAGCCATAGCCTGGACCGTGATCGGCTTCTCCGCACTGCGGGTCAGAATCACCATCGCTCTCAACGAATATTCAACTGCTTGTGAGATCATTGCAGCATCGCGTAGGCGTCTCCGCTCGTTAATCCCCGATCCGTCGCCAATTGATTCGCGCCTTCCGCTCCTCCCGCGCGTCCGCTCCTCTTGAGAACCGCGGCCAACGCCTTTCGTCAAACTGGCAGCGTGTAATTCGCCACAACGCGTTAGCGTCGGTTCCGTCCTGGCGCAAAGCGTCCAACATTAGGGCTTGCTGACCAGTATAGCAATTGTTACCATCGCCGAAAATGGAGTTGTTGGTCCACTATTCCACTTTAGTTTTTTGAGGGGCCCTTTTCGGCGCCATGATTTGGCACGATTCGAGCCTTAGCGGCGTAACGAGGCTCGGTTCGCCGTAACACACAAGCGTCGGTTCGTCGCGCCGCCAGGCCTTGACCATGCTCAAGCACCGCGGCTCGCGCCCGGCGGCGAACGACATCGGTAGCTAGCGCCTACGACGAATAATTCACCCACCACAATTGCCGCTGACTCAGACGACGGGCGGCGGCGATCTCGATGAGCAACTTTTTCTTTAGCAATGGAGTCTCCCATGTTTTGTAATCAATGCGAACAAACTCAGAACGGCACTGGCTGCACCGAAGTTGGCGTCTGCGGCAAAGACCCGGATGTGCAATCGCTGCAAGAGATTCTGCTGTACGGCTTGAAGGGGATGGCCGCGTACGCACATCACGCGCGTCGATTGGGAAAGGTCGACGATGGTGTCAGTGCGTTCATTGAGGAAGCTTTGTTCGCGACTGTCACGAACGTCAACTTCGACCTTGACAGTCTGTTCGAAATGGTGCTGGAGTGCGGTCGTCAAAACATTCGCGTCATGCAAATGCTTGACGAAGGCCACACGGAAAAATTCGGAGCGCCAACTCCGACGACGGTCTACGAAGGCACGAAGGCGGGTCCGGGCATCCTGGTTACGGGGCACGATCTGGCCGATCTGTCCGACCTACTCGAGCAAGCTGCCGGGCAAGGCGTCAACGTCTACACACATGGAGAGATGTTGCCCGCGCACAGCTACCCCAAGCTACACGCTCATCCTCATTTGGCTGGCCATTACGGCGGCCCGTGGCAGAACCAGCAATGGGAATTCCCGGGCTTTACCGGTCCAATTCTGGCAACGACCAACTGTGTGTTGATTCCACCTGACAGTTACAAGGACCGCTTATTCACGACTCGCATTACAGCCGTTCCGGGTGGCAAACGACTGAAGACGAACGACTATTCCGAGCTGATTGCCATGGCCAAGGCGTCACCGCCACTGCCGGAACGCAAAGTCAAAGAAACGACGATCGGCTTCCATCATAGTGTGATTCTGGGAATCGCGGACAAAGTTGTGGCGGCGGTGCAATCGGGCGAGATCAAACACTTCTACTTGATCGGTGGCTGCGATGGTGCTGAGCTGGGCCGTAACTACTATACGAAGTTGGCCCAGGCGACGCCGCAAGAGTCGATCATTCTGACGCTTGGTTGCGGCAAGTATCGCATTCGCAATCATGACTACGGCACGGTCGCTGGCCTGCCCCGCTTTCTCGACATGGGACAGTGCAACGACGCTTATGGTGCCGTCCAGGTTGCACTCGGCCTGGCGAACGCATTCAACTGCGGAGTGAACGACCTGCCATTGTCAATCGTTCTATCCTGGTTCGAACAGAAGGCTGTTGCCGTGTTACTCAGCCTGTTGGCGCTCGACGTCAAGGGCATTCGTCTCGGCCCAATTCCGCCAGCATTCGTTTCGCCTAACGTCTTCAAGATCCTGCAAGACAAGTTCGATCTCAAATTGATCGAAGCCGAACCGCCGCAGGAACTGATTCAATTGGCGGTGTAACCATCCGAGCTTCGCAGAGAAGGCACAAGTCCATGCATACCATTGACGAACCGCGATTGGAGGCAGATTCGCAGTACCGCTACGAATACCTCGCGGACTTCATCGGATTCGGTCCGGAAGACGCTGCCTTGATTCAAGGCAGCGCAATGTACTTGGGCCCGCTGATTCCACAACTCGTCGAGAAGACGTACGAAAAGCTGTTGCACTACGACGCCACGGCTCGCCACTTTGTTCCTCGTCAAGCAGGCTACGATGGCCCCGTCACAGGCTCACTCAAGGATCTAAACCAAGCCGATCCGCAAGTCCGTTTCCGCAAAGAACACCTCAGCCGCTACTTCATGCAACTGCTCGGGCGGACGTTCGATGGCAAGATGGTGCTCTATCTGGACATGGTGGGTAAAATTCACACGCCCCAAGCAGGCAACTCAGAAATTGATGTGCCGCTCGTCCAAATGAACGCACTGATGGGCCTGCTGTCAGATATCCTCGCAGAAGCACTCTCGCAACAACCATTCGATACCACGACCGCTTTCAAAACACTGCGCGCGTTTCAAAAGCTGCTGTGGATTCAGAACGATTTTATAACTCGTCACTATGTTGTGGCGTCGGATTGCACGTCCCCGATCGATGCCTGACATGCTTTTTCGCAATCAATGACGGGTTGGGATCGAGTAGGAGTAGGAGTAGGAGTAGGAACTACGAGTGGATGCGGTATTTGCAGCTTCCGAGTAGGCGCGAAATTCTAATCGTAGATTTAGTTCGTATTCGCACTCAGTGAAACGGGACTCGCCTCTGCGCGATACGGGACTGGTACTCAGCGCGACAGCACTCGCACTCGACTTGCTCACGGTCGAGGAAGCCATCGCATTCCGTTCCTTTCGATCGGCGCAGTGTTAGACTTTGCCGATCAGGTAGCGGATGCGTCACGTATCGCTTCTAAGCAAGACGGTCGCACGTTTTGTCGAAGTTTAGTAGCACATCTATCTTCGTTCACACCCAGCGACCTCTCCCATGGCAAACCCAGCCCATCGAGTCTTGCGATTCGTCGCCGCGATCGCCGTAGTCATTGTCCTCAACGGCGAGATGAGCAGCACCAAAGCAGCTAGCTGCGATGTCTGTTCGGTGACAGCATCAGGTGACAACGAATGCGACTGCGCACTTTGTCGCAATTCCGTTTGGATGTCAGTGGACTATCTGATGTGGTGGACTCGGGGCGACAGCGTACCGGCGCTTGTGACAACGAGTCCTGCCGGGACACCTCGTGCTGCGGCCGGTGTCCTTGGACAGCCGGGTACCACGACGTTGTTTGGCGGTGATAAGCTCAACGACGACCTGCGATCGGGTGTGCGAGTTCGCGGTGGCGTGTGGAATGACTGCAATACCAAGGGCTTGGACTTCCAATTCTTTGCGCTCGAGACGAAGGCGGCACGGTATCAACGGGGCTCAAACGGCGACCCGATTCTGTCACGACCGTTCATCGACTCGAATTCGAATCAGCCGATCGCCGAGTTGGCCGCCTATCCTGGCCTACTGTCCGGAAGCGTCGATGCCAATGTGACGTCGAATGGACTTTGGGGTTGGGGGACCAACTACCGCAGCGTGCTTTCGCAGTGCGGTACGAAATGTTGCGGCAGTCGCTGGGATGTCGCGATCGGCTATCGCCAACTGCGGATGGACGATCACATCGGCATCCAAGAGCGACTTACGTCTCCCTTGTTCGCTCAGGGCACCGAGCTGGTCTTGAATGATCAATTCGCGACTCGCAATGCGTTTTACGGTTTGAATCTGGGACTGAACCATCAACTGCGCCGCTCAGATTGGCGGCTCGATAGTTTCTTGAACGTTGGCCTGGGTGGCACGAGTTCTCGCGTGCGAGTCCAGGGCGACACCACGATCATGCAATCCGGAGTTCCGGTCGTGACTCAAACCGGCGGCCTGTTGGCGCTGCAGAGCAACATCGGCGATTACCGACACAGCGACTTCTCGGCCATTTTCGACCTGGGCACAAATGTCGGATACCGCGTTCGCGAGAACCTTTGGCTCCACGTAGGGTACAGCTTATTGTTCTGGCCCAACGTTTATCGCGCGGGCGATCAGATCGACGAGCAAGTCAATCCAAATCTGCTGCCACCCGCTGCGCCTCAACCTGGCGACGTGAATCGGCCCATATACCCTGGTCGCAAAACTGACTTCTGGGCACAAGGCATCAACATCGGCATCGACTACCGCTATTAAACTCTGCACAAGCCGGCGACGATCGGCGTACCCGCTCGCGCTAGCCGCCCTGGTGGCGTCTCGACATTCATCTTTATCTCAAGCGACAGGCCTCGCGAGCCTTGCCAGTTCCTTGGCAGCCATCCCATCGCAAGAAGGTTACACCATGTATCGAAGCACACGTAAGAACCATATGACCGCGAACACAAACAACAACTCGTATAGCACAACACCATTCGGCAACCTCATCGCGTGCTTGCTTGATGTACGGAGTTGGCGCAAGCCGCGTCCGCAGCGTTCACCTTTAGCACGATCGCTTATCGGTAAGTCGTCAATCAGTGCGGAGCTCTTGGAAGATCGCTGCGTCCTTGCGCCGGTACCGGTCGTGGGACTGAACGTGCCGGCGGAGTCAATGATTGGGGAAGCACAGACGTTCACTGTCAGCTTCGACAATCAAGCAACCGGTGCACCGCTGACAGGTTACGGGCCGTAC
>JAGQPK010000240.1 GCA_020426755.1 Planctomycetales bacterium | reverse complement strand
TATCTAAACTGCGTGCCATCGGGCTAACGCGTTGCGGCGAACTACCAAACGACAAGTTCGCCGACAGACGCCAGCCGCGGCAACACTCAAGCGCATCGACTCGCTACACGCTGAACACTTCGAGCATGCCGAACTTTGGATACTCGCCCTTTTCGGGGCCCTTTTGCTTATCGAATCCGGCGAGAATGACGCGTCCACCATCGGGAGTGAATCGCGCTTGCGTAATGCGGTAGTTCGTATTCACATGCTGGAGTCGCCGTCCGTCCTCAGCAGAGAAGGCCGCAGCGTTCCAGTCGCCGCCACGTAGTCGGCCTCCCATCAGAAATAGCGGACGGGAGGGATGATGTGCGATCGCTTCCATCAACCCTTCACCACTTTCGCCGTCATGTGTCTGATCAACCAGACGAGGCGGGTTCTCTTGCCAGGCAAACCGCTGCCAAAGCTGCCGTCCATTGCCTGCCATTGGATCAGTCATTGGCCCCATACCGGCTGCCAACAACGTGTCACCCGCTGGTGAAAAAACGAGTCCGAAGATTCCGCCAATGTAGCAATGGCTCTTGATAATGCCCCAACTGGTGAACGCGTCGGTCTTCCAATCGGCGACTTTCGCCCCATCTTTGACGTTCCAGATGCGAATCTGTCCCAGCAAGTTACCGGCCGCCACATGCTGGCTGTCTGGACTGAAGCAAACCGATTGCACCGACGGCACATGTGAGAACGCATGCAACATCTCACCGGTCGCCACGTCGCAAACCTTCACCGAAGGCTCAGTCTCTGCTGCAGGTTCATACTTCTCACCGCCAACCATGTACTGCCCGGTAACCGTGGCGAGCAAGCGGCCATCCGGTGATCGTGCCGACTGCCACGACCAAAAACGATGCGCAAGCACTCGGCGAAAAATAGTACGACGCGACAGGTCGAACCAAACCAACTGCCCGTCGTATCCGGCCGAGATCAGCACGTCGCGATGTGGATCGAGATGCACGCCCGATGCATAGCTTTCGTGCTCGTATAGTCGTTGCGGCTCACCTCCATCCAACGGCACTTGGTACACACCGTCCATGCAGGCCGCGTACAGCATCCGACCATCGGCAGATACTTCGCAATCGAGCACTCCGGTTGGCAGCGTATACTTTTGCTGCGACTGAAGCGATACCGAGAGGTCACTCATAGTCAACTCTTCTTACGCTATCTGGACAACTTGTGACGGAGTGAATCAGGCAAGCAATTCGTGCACTGGGGCCGCTTGGTCTTCAACACGGAAGAAGCTTGGCAGCCCGGGCAAATCGTATTGCTGATAGGGATCCAAACCGAGTGCCGTGAAGATTGTCGCGAACAGGCGACGTTGGTCGATCGGGTCGCTCGCGACGTCGACACCATCGCGGTCAGTTTCCCCCAGTACGACTCCGGGTTTGATCCCACAGCCGGCTAGTGCCAAGCTCCAGGCGTTCGGATAGTGATCGCGTCCACGCGCTTCATTCAACCAAGGCGTTCGCCCGAACTCGCCCATGGCAATCACCAGTGTATCGTCCAACATGCCGCGTTCAGCGAGGTCATTTACCAGGTGGAACAGCACACGATCCAATTCGGGTACCAGCATCTGATGAATCTCATGGTTCAACACATGACAATCCCATGGCATTCCATTTGATACCATGACGAACGGAGCACCGTTCTCCACCAGGTGCCGCGCGAGCAATGTATGTTGCCCAAAGATGCCAGGACCATATCGTTCTCGATCGGACGCGGGCAGTTTTTCCAGGTCGAACAAAGGTGCACAGCTCATCATTCCTTTTACGCGCTCGAATGCTGCATTGTACGAACCGGCCGCCGCACTGCGCCGATCGTTGGCAAACTTCTTACTAAAGAACTGTCGCAACGCTTCTCGATCTTCGTGATCCGCCTCCGCGAGATAATCCGGCGGCACGAGGTTCTCAATCTTGTATTCACCACCCACGCGGACCGGTCCATACTCCGCACCTAACCAACCGGCCCAGTTTCCCGCCTTAAAGCGTTTGTACTCGTTACCTTCCGGACATGGATCGAGCAGAATGAAACTCGGAATGGGACTATCGAGCTGCGCCAACTGTTGTCCGATCACAGCGCCCAATGCAGGCCGCACAAAAGGCGGACGCGGCGAGTCGCCTCGATTTAGCAAGTCGATCGCCTGAAAATGTTCTGACTCTTTCGTCTTCATCGAACGAATGACGGTCAGGCGATCCGCAATCGCTGCGCAGTGCGGCATCAGTTCGCTAAAGTGAACTCCCGGCAGTGAAGTAGGAATGCTGCGAAACGGCCCGGCGCTTGGTCGACCAGGCTTGGGATCCCAGGTCTCGAACTGACTAGGAGCGCCGCACAACCACAGCAGGATGCAACGCTTATGTTGTTTGCGTGCCTGTTCGGCGAACACAGGTGAACAGAACAAGTGCTGAAAGCTCAGCGTTGTGCTGATGCCGGCGGCAAAGCTGCCTTGCAAGAATAGGCGGCGGTGCAGTTCGTGATCGGGACCACCGCAGCCGCGATTATTATTGGGAGAAGTCGTCATCGCTGCCGTCTGCCGTTTAGTGATTGAATCGAAACTCTGCGCTGCTCACGAGTGCCCACGCGAGCTGACGCACCGCTTGTTCATGGTTAGCGTGCGTCGCTAAATAATCGCTGCCGTGAGCCAACTCCGCTTCATCGGGCTCACGACCGAAGATCAAACGAAACGCGTCGCGAACCGTTTCACGACGGTCGGTCTTTGCTGACAGCTCACGAATCGCGGTTGCCGCTTCGCCACTAAGCAGGTCGTTGAACGTGTGATGATTTGTCATCATGAGTGCACTTGAAACATTCGTCGTCGACTCTTCCGGCAACACATCGGGAAAGTTTCGACTGAACTCACGCAGCAATTCCGCCGCAGGCTCAGTTGGCTCTCCTGTCGCCACGACGTATGCGGATCGCAGCAGACTCTCGGCATCAAGTGGTTTATCGAGCGAATAGGCAAAGTGCTGTGGCAAAGCCTTGTCATCAGCGGGAACAGAATCAAGCTGATATGCGTGCGTGGTCACAATCGCTTGCACCAGACGTTTGACATCGTAGCCCGATCGACGAAAATCGTCGCTCAGCCACTGCAGCAACTCGGGATGAGACGGCTCATGCGCCGAATCCATCCGGTCAAACGGATGGACGATGCCGCGTCCCATCAACAGTGCCCACATTCGGTTCACAAACGCGGATGCGACCAGCGGATGATCGGCCAACATCCGATCAACGAATTGCTGCCGACGCGAGAACTTGGGTACGCGTGGTTCACCCTGTGACACTGGCAGGTAATCGTCATCTGATTCGGCGGTGCCTTCCGGTGGTCGCTCTTCATTGATGATTGGCCCTTCAAAGAAGGTCAACTGCGTTTCAAAGCTATCGCCCGCCAGGTCGGTATACTTCTGAAAACCGCCGAGCGCCGTTTCAGTAACTCGCGGCCCATGTTCTGTGTCCTGATTCTTGCCACGATTGAAGAACGCGACCAGCCCCCAGTAATGCGACTGCAAGATCTCCGAAGCCAACGGATGATCATGACACTGAGCACATTCAACACGGATTCCAAAGAAGGCGGGTCCGACCGCTTCGGCAATCGCTTGATGATCATCTCGCCGCTCGTAGAGAAACCAACCGCCGCGCACGTCAGTGTCCTCGGCGTCGCGTGCCAAGGTCATGTCGCGGGCCATATGATTCCACGGCCGATTCGCAGCAAACGCTTCGTTCAAATAGGCTCGCCAGTCACTTCGATCAAACCTACCACGTCCACGGCGACCGCTACGAGCACTCTCGCGGCCAAGCAACATCACGTCGAACAACTCGGCCATGTGCCGTGCGTACTCGGGGCGCCCCAACAATTCGTTGACCAACGCATCGCGCTTGCCCGAGTTCTCTGCGGAGGTGAACTGCGAAGCTTCTTCGACGGTGGGAATGCGACCGATCAGATCCAGATAGATGCGCCGCACGAACGTCGCGTCATCGCAACGCGGGCTCGCCGCGATACCGTTTGCTTGCCAGCCAGCCGCCACAAACATGTCAATCGCTTGGGCTGGCGAGCTGCCTTCAGGCACAACGACTCGCGTTCGATCCTGCGAATACGCTTCCGTCGCGACAGCAACCCACGTGATCAGCGCACAACAGCAGGCGAATGATCGAAAACGGCTGATCATATATTGATCCTCAAGCGTGACGCGAAACGCAATCACGCGGTCGAGCACAGGGCCCGACGCGTGAATGTTTTTTGGCAAGCGGTTTGGCGGGATCCAGCCGACTGTTTTGCGAAGTCCGCGCTGTCGATGCCAGGCATTCCAGCGCACACGACTTCAGGTTTATTGCGAATCGGCTGAAGTCAACTGAACAAAGTCGATGCCGACCATCCGCGATGGCTGGGCGTGAGGGTTGGCACCGAGGATTTCAATTTTGAGCCGGTGTGGGCCGGCGGTGAGTGTTTGAGGTGGGAAATCGAGCACGCCTGTGGTTACTACCTGAGGGGCGTACAAGTCGAGCGGTTCGCCAAGCGGCTGATCGTCGAGCGAAAGTTGCACGATCGCGTAGTCCGGTGCCCGAGTCAGTACGACCGCTACGCGGTACGATCCTTCACGTTCGACTGGCAACTCAACAGCCAGCGTCGACTCTTCTTTCGCGCCGGTCCACCATAGCTGACGACCGTCGCTCCAGCGATCCAGCTTAAAAGAACCCATCCCTTGTGTCGACACCGAGCCGGCGGACTTTTCCACGATCTTCAGCGACTCCGCCTCGAGCGCCCCTTCGACGCGACCAGACTTCATGTCGATGTTGGGCGCAGGACCACCCACTGGCACTTGGCTGGGGCTGGCCAAATAGGCAACCAAGTCACGCACCTCAGTTGGCTTGAGCTGATCGAGCAAACCTTCGGGCATCATCGAGAGTTCGGAAAGCGTGCGATCGTCAACATCCTCCTTGGCGATCAGGAGTGTATCGTTGAGTGTACGAATTGTGATAGCACTGTCCGTCTCCTGCTTGATCAAACCAGAGACGACGCGCCCGTCAGCCAACTCGAGAATCGTCATTCGGTAGTCCTTGCCCAACACCGCGCTTGGATCCACGACGTTCTGCAGGACGTAGTCAAGATTCGCTCGGTTCGAGCCCGTGATGTCCGGGCCAACTTCGCCGCCTTCACCGAAGAGCCGATGACAGTTCGCGCACGTCGTCGAGAAGATTCGGCGACCATTTCGCGGATTCGCGTTTTTCATTTGAGCCGGGGCACACATCTGGCTGAACTTCACCATCTGTTGTTGCTTATCTGCGCTCGACTCACGAATCTCACCCCACACTTGTTGTAGGCGTTCCTTCAGGCCAGCATCGTTGAGGCTGACGATTTGGCGAATGTTATAAGCGTGCAAGTCCGCCGTTGGCACGGTGTTCTTTTCGAGCGCATCGAGCAGCGCGTGAACGTACGCAGGCCGTGAAGTGAGCGTACCAATCGCGTCACGCTTCTCTTGCTCCGTCAGCTTGGCGTACTGTGCCAATAACCTGGCAGGAGTCTGTACATCGTCGAGGGTACCAAGCGCCCGAATCGCCGCGCCGCGCAGTTGCGGGCTAGCCAGTGCCGCCTGAAATGCGCCGGCAGCTTGCTTGTCTTGGCCTCGCACCAGAATCTGCAGCGCCTGTTGACGACGCTCAATCGGTAAAGACTCATCGGTCAACTGTGCACGCATGCGAGGATAAATGCGTTGATCTCCAAACAAGATCGCGACCTCGTCTGCTTGTTCACGCACCTTCGCATTGTCACCTTTGACCAACACGTCGTACGTCTCCAACCAGGCCGGCGGCATCTTCATACCAACTCGACCTTCGAACGATCGCAACATTTGCTTTAGGACCAATGATTGCGTCTCGACGTCTTGATGCCGATTGAGCCAATTCACCAAGCGATCCAAACCGGCATCGTCGGCTGCCGCTCGACGAATTACAAACTCGCGAAGCTTCGGAATGCGGCTTTGTTCCGCCAGCTTGAGAGCCCGATCAACATCGGTCGGCACAATCGGTTCTGCGCCATACCAAAGCATCAGCGGTAGATTGTGATCGTCAGCATCTTCAGCATGTTGGCTCAGTCGCTCGACGATCGCCCAGCGTTGCGCTAGCGGTAACCGTTGTAGCGCCGAACACAAATAAAGTCGCACAAGCTGGGACGAGTCGCGTTCGGCGAGCTCGACCAGGCGACCATAGTTTCGATCGTCGATCTGTCCGTCCTCTAGCTCTAACTGAATCGCCCAACTACGAATGTTTTCGTCCGTGCTCGCCAGTAATTTACCACAGCGCTGGGCGTTCAAGGCACCGATCGCATGTAGCGTCCAGATCGCTCGCAAACGACGCGGCACCTCGATATGTGTCGTGGCGATTTTCCACAGGGCCCCGCTGGCAGCGTCAATATCCAGCTTGCCCGTGTCCGCACGTTCTTGTAACAAACGTCGGGCCATCCGCACGTACCATTCATTTGAATGTAGGTGGAGCTCGACGAGTTCCGCATCTGACTTCTGCGACAAATCAACGTGCGCGCGTTGTGGATCGCCGTACGCCAGATTGTAAACGCGACCGTTCGTACGATCCCAGATCTCAGGATTCGTGCGATGACAAGCGTTCGGATCGTACCAATCAATTTCGTAGACCGAACCATCCGGCCCGTATTTCAGATTGATACCACGAAACCATTTGTCGTTCGCCAGCATAACGTCAGGTGCCCGTTTGCCGACATATCCTGATCCACGTCGCACGAGACGATCGTTGTTGATGCGATTACCGTGCACATTGTTCATAAAGATCTGGTCACGGTACGCTGACGGCCAGTTGTCAGCCAGATAAATCATCGCTCCGCAGTGAGCGTGTCCGCCACCGGCGGCCAATGTGTCGGGCGGTGCCTGTGGTTCGGCGCCCCACCACGCATGGTCACGAATATCGCCGGCGTAGTGCCGATGCTCTGCGATCGTACCGATGTCTTCGTAGAAGTAGCGATCAAAGTGCTGCCCACCTTGCCGCTCGTAACGCGCACCTTGAATGATGTGCCACAGGTGCGGAATCACACAAGCCGTGATGAACGCATGCCCGTGGTCATTGAAGTCGACACCCCACGGATTGCTCGTGCCCCAACTGAACACATCAAACTCATGCCGCGTCGGATGATAACGCCACACGGCCGCGTTCATCGGAGTGCGCTCCGCATCAGGCGTTCCCGGCTTGCCCACGCGCGAATGCGTAAACACACCATGACAACCATATAGCCAACCATCGGGGCCCCAGATAAAGGCGTTGAGTGTTTCGTGTGTGTCTTGATAGCCAAAACCGTCGAGCAAAATCTGAGGTTCGCCATCCGGCTTGTCATCGCCATCTCGATCGGGGATGAACATCAAGTACGGAGCCGCACCGACCCACACGCCGCCGAAACCAACTTCCAAGCCACTAACCAGATTCAGGCCCTCGGCAAACACCTTGCGAGTCTCGAACGCCCCATCCAGATCACGGTCT
>JAGQPK010000023.1 GCA_020426755.1 Planctomycetales bacterium | reverse complement strand
AACGGAGATGCTGAAAAGTCGTGAGCAAAGTTTAGTGCAACTACCAGCTCCGCGATTGTCGCCCTCCCCCTGAATCCCCCTCCCGGACTGCGAGTTTCAAGACCGTTGAGAGTCAATTGCGGGAGGGGGAACAGCGCAACTGAATCTCAACTGAGTGCCATTAGGCTAGCGCCTTTCGGCGAACTAGAAATGCAGCTAGTGCCTTTCGGCGTACTAGTCGTTCCCAGTCGCTCAATGACAGCAACGAGATATGGTACGTTGAGCGCACTACATCACTCATAACGCACGCTTGCGAACCGCACAAAGTTCTGCTCAAACGAAAGGAAATCAATCGCCCCTCAAAGCTCGCCCGCAACTCAGGCTTCCCCATGTGCATTCGCATGCTCTTCTGTCTCTGCCTCCTCTCAGTTGCCAACAACCTCACGGCGGCAGATTTTTTTGTTAGTTCACGTAACGGCAACGATCAAGCCGCCGGCGCAAGCGAAACGACTGCTTGGCGCTCGTTGGCTCGAGCGAACCAAGTCACCTTGACGCCAGGTGATCGACTTCTGTTGGAACGCGGCAGTGAGTTCAACGGCACGCTTATCGTCGCCGCGCAGGGCAGTTCCACGCAGCGAATTGTCATCGGCGCTTATGGCAACGGCGACTTGCCACGCATCGACGGAGCAGGCAAAGAAAGTTGCGTGCATCTCCAGAATCCAGCCTACATAGAGGTTCGCAACTTAGCGCTCATTAATCACGCTGGACACTATGGCGTGCAGCTGGTCGCAGAAAATGCCGGAGAACTCCAGGAGGTCGTCATTGATGGCTTGGATATTTCAGACATCTATCAACCGGCCTGGCAGGAGCCCGAAGACTCCGGGCACGGTGCGGAAAAATACTACGGCGGCATCTACGCATACGTGTTGCGCGGCAATGCACCGTCATGGTGGCATGGACTGACAATTCGCAATTGCAACCTGCACGATCTAGGCACATGCGGTATCGCCGTGGGCAGCCAGTATGTGCTGCACGAAAAGATGCGCCGACGAGGCGATCAGGTTGCCGACGCGGTGCCGATTCGAGGACTCACTATCGAACGCAATACCTTTCGCGATATTGCCAGAGACGGGGCAATCATTCGTCAATGCGACGGCGCTGTGCTGCAATACAACGATGTGTTGCGAACCGGTCGAGTCTCCATGTCGAACGGCATCTGGTTCTGGGACTGCCAGAATTCTGTCATTCAGTTTAATGACGGTCGCGAGTGTGGCGTGCGTGGCCGCGCGGACGGTGGTCCGTATAGCATCGACTACTACTGCAAAGACTGTCGCATCGAAAACAACTACAGCCAAGATAACGAAGGGCCTGGCTTCATGGTATTTGGCAACCACGGTACCGGTACCGGCAGCGTCGTGCGGAATAACGTAAGCGTAAACGATGCAACCGCCGAGGCCAAACCGGGCTTCGCGGCGGTCAGCATGATCAGCACGGTGAGCGAAACCATCGTTGAAAACAACGTCGTTATCGCCGGCAAGGATACTCGCTACATTATGGGCCATAACGATTGGCAAGGTCTGCCGGTAGACGTGCTCTATCGGAACAATATCTGGATCGGAAACGGTAAGGCCCGTGCCGACGACAGCGTCCTAATCGGCAGTCGATTCGAAAACAACATCATCGTCGATGTACCGCAGCTTCCCCAGCGTCTGCAAGAGTTTGCGCGATCTACCGAAGAGCAGACTCAGCCGCGCACGATCGCCGAACTCCGGGCCGTTCAGTTGCGAGCCCAGGTTGGCCGGTCGACCGTCAATCGCGCGTCGCGATGATGACAAGCTCAACAAACCGACGCCAACGCGTTACGGCGAACTACGAACACGCTACGGCGAACAATTCGTCAGCGAGTTCGCCGAAGGGCGCCAGCTGCGGTTCTCGGCATGCAAGCGATTGAGGAATGATGATTTCTGATTTCTGATTTTTGATTTCTGATTTCTGATTTCTGATTGAGGAAGGAATTATCATCGTTTCTCAATTCAAAAATCCAAAATCCGTAATCAGCATTCCGAAATCAAATTCAGCGGCGGGACAGAACCGACGCCAACGCGTTGCGGCGAACTGCCGATTGTTAGTTCGCGGCGCTCAATGACGGCAGAGATGTGTGGTACGATGAGTCCGCAGAGCAAGTTGGCAAAGATCTGCGCACGGAAGCGGACAGCGATAGGAACACGCGATGAAGAATAACGACGATTGGAACGACTGCTACCGCGAAGGTCAGATGCCCTGGGATACCGGGCGTCCGTCACCCGAGTTACAAATGGCGATCAGTCGCTATGAAATCCAACCTTGTCGGGCGATCGAGTTTGGCTGCGGTACGGGCACGAACTGCATCTGGTTGGCTCAACAAGGCTTTCAAGTCACCGGCATCGATGTCGCTCCTCTGGCCGTAAAACAGGCCCAGCAACGCGCAAGCGCGGTAGGCATGGAGATCGAGTTCCTGGCCGCCGATCTAACGGCACTTCCTTCGCCTGCAGTACTTAACAAGTTTTTTTTCGATCGCGGTTGTTATCACGCCGTACGCAGAACGGATGCGGCAGGTTACGTATCGGCGGCGTCGCGGCAGCTGGTTGACGGAGCGCGTGGTTTCATCCTGGCCGGCAATGCGCGTGAACCTCATGTACCGGGTCCGCCGGTCGTCGCCGAAAAAGAACTGCGCGAAGAGTTGGGAGTTGCCTTCGAGATCTTGGATTTGCGCGAGTTCTATTTTGACGAGGTTCCGGGGGTTACCGATCGCTTTCTAGGCTGGGCATGTCTGGTGGCGAAACGCTGATCGGAGCAGCTACACACGCGCTACTGCGATCTCGTGCTTGTCGGAAATGTTGATGCAAGATAGGTGACGACGACGATTACTCATGAGTTAACTGTTGCAGTTCCGCTACCTGCTGCCGCGAACGTTCCACTCGCACATCATCGGCCGGCAACTGCTCATTGCGGATCTCGGCCGCTTCCAATGCGGCGGCCAGTGCTGGCCCCAGATCGTACTGCACCCGCAGCTCGCTTGCCAGATGTTCCAGGCAATCTGCAATCCGTGGATGTCGCGACCTGCGGCCACGTCGCTCCACTTCCAGTGCTCTCCTACGTAAGGTCAGTGCCCAGCGACTTTCGCCTCGCGCTGCATACAAGTCGGCAACTTTGGTGAGCAAATCAGCCGAGGCAGAGGAGTAGCCAAGAGCATCAAACCTGTGAAAAGATCTCTCGACGTGCGCAAGTGCATCGAATGTGGTTGAATCGGCGTCACCGATTTCCGTCAGCAGCATGAACTTCATAAGTCGAGGCATTTGATCAAGGGACTGCAATGGAATATCCAGGGCAACTAACAGCTTCTTTGCTTCACTCGGCCGGCCCGTGCGAATCAAAAAGTCGGCGCGCGACAATGTGGCACGGGAAAACAACCGTGGATCATCACAAATCATTTCGTCAATTTGCTGAAAGTAACCCTCGCTTTCGTCAAATCGTTCCGCTCGCGCTAACTCCTCGGCTACCGTCAGCGTTGCCAGATATAGCAGCCGATGTTGCGGCGATGCGTGTCGCCCACGCTCAATCGCTTCCAGCGCATACGGCAACGCATCACGCAGTCGACCATCGTTGTAGAGCAATTGTGCATACTCCCCAACTGCCAACGCATAAACGGGGCCTTCAGTGCCGACATGTAACCGGAATTCAGCTAGGATCTCTTGGATCGCGGCAATGGCTTCCGGGTCACTTCCACCGTACCGCCCGGATCTCACTTGCAAATAGAGCTTGGCCAATCGTCCTGAATCACCTAACAGAGTGGTCAGGATCGACTCCGCTACTCGATTCCACTCCAAGGAGTTTCTGAATTGACTTTGTACGTACGCAATTCGGGCTAGCAAGACGAGATAGTGCGAGTCGAGAAAATGTCTCTCTCGCAATTCCAGCGACTGCCCGAACCCGTGGTTCGAGTAATACAAGTCCGCCAGCGCTAGCTCATCATCCAGAGTTGTGATGATTCGCTCTGCCTGCTTGTAGAGCAATGCGGCATTATCAAGATTGCCACGGGATTTTCGTAGCAACGCACGCTGAAGTAGGTGGCGAGCCCAGTCAACTCGCAAATCAAGGTCCGGGTGCTCGGCCCCCAGATCCCGCAGCGTCATTTCCGACCGCATCAACATCTGCTCACACTCAAGCACGTCACCCAAGTTGCGAAAAGCACCGGCGAGCATATCCCAAACTCTTACTTGTACCCTCGGCTGTCCCACCAGTTCCCGATCGACTCGAAACTTGGCTGTGCGGACGAGTTCTTCAACCGTTGTCTCGCGCGCGATCGTGGCGTCCGGGCCATACAGCAGCGTTGCCATCGGGTCCGGGGACATCAAAGACTGCTCGATGAAGCGCATCACTTGCTTGCCAGTTTCCACTTCCTCAGTTGCCAGTGTCGAAGCTTCTCGCGCGGCAGCCTCATTAATCTGGGCCGCGTTGCGACGAATCTGTTCGTGCTTCAAAGTGGTCTGCAGCTTTTGCGCGGAACGCAGCGTCGCTCCCAAGATGACGAACACTGCGCTGGCAACCAGCATGAGGCAGAATGAAGCAACCGGATGTCTCCGAGTGATGCGAGCAATTTTCTTGATCGGGCCGGGCCGTCTCGTGCGAGTGGGCTTGCCTGCCGCAAACCGTTTTAACTCGGCCAGCAGCTCTGCCGCTGACGCGTAACGGTCGCCCGGACGTTTCTCCAAACACCGAAGACAAATCGCGGCCAGGTTAATCGGTATGTGGGGAGCGTGGATTGTGGGACAGATCGGTTCACGGTTCAGCACTTGCCACCGCACGACATTCGCTGAGCCATCAAACGGAACGCACCCGGTCAACATCTGATACAACACGCAGCCTAACGCGTAGATATCCGTCCGCGCGTCCGTTTGGTGACTGGGATTGCGAAACAGCTCGGGCGACCAATACACGAGATCACTTGGCTGATCATTATCTGTGGCCGACGGGAAACACTCGAACAGCAATTGGGTCCAACCGACACCCGTTAGCATCGGCCGGCCGGTGTGCGAGAGCAAAATATGTTGCGGGCTGATATTTCGATGAATGCGTCCTGCTGCGTGCAAATAACTCAACGCATCCGCCATCGTCGACGCAATCTCGACAGCGCCTGCGATGTCGAGTTGTTGTTGAGGCAAAAGTTGCGCAAGTGATTCACCGTCAACGTATTCACATACGATGCAGCATTGTCCATCCCACAAACCGCCTTCGTGGACCTTTACAATGTGCGCATGATCAAGCGCCGTCGTTGCTTTCACTTCTCGCAAAAAGAACTTTGGATCCACGATCGCCGCGGCGTGCGCGACCTTGAGTGTCACGACTTGTTCGTTCGACGTATCGTAAGCCTTCCACACGGAGCCAAAGCCACCTTGGCTCAAACGGGACAAAAGCCGAAAGCGGCCGACAAGTGCATCCACGTGCAGCATTGCGGCGGACACGGGACGCTCCTCCTGCCAAGCCTGCAGGCTCGCGCGAATCTCGCTGGCCCAACCTGGCAACTCCTTGAGTTCGCGTTCCGCGGAAACAACTTGTCCAGCGTCGGATCGAAGCCGCCAGCGGATGCGCAATAATTCCCGCAACAAGTGCCGCTGAAGTTCAGGCGGTACGTCGGCGAGATAATCCAACAGGGCAACGTCGCCGGCTTGCGACTGACATGCTGTGGCGAAGCGGTCACAACATGATTTGATCTGGAGCAGTTCGTCGTCGGTCGGTGAGTCGGACATCGGTGTACCCGTCAGCCTACAGCCACTTCCCCCAAACTCGCGGAAAACGGACCATTATCTTCGCCGCCACTGCCAGCCCTGTGACTGGCTGGGGATATCCACTTATGATATTCGCTGCGCAAACGCTGACAATGATCTTGCTGCAACCCGTCCCACTGTTGTGCGAATTGTTGCGGGTCGACAACGCTCGATTCGGTAGCGTAGCCCGACAGGACGGCATGCCGATTGATTGCGAAGCATTTCGAGCTGAAAGCAAAGCAAGGCGTTTGCCGGCTCGGGCGCACGCACTGCGACGTCGGACCGTGATCGTGTCGCCGCCGCTCACGACCGACTAGCGTTTGTAGTTACCATACTGCAGTGCGAGGACGATGTCTGCGGAGGTGAAATCTCCGTCGTGATTCCAGTCGCCTTCCTCGAAGATCGAATTGTTGTCAATCAGATCTTCGTACTCGCCCGCTTGAAACACGAGAAGCAGGTCGGCTGAATCAAATATCCCGTCATGGTTCGCATCACCGGATCCATCTAGCAGTCCCGGCCGTTCGCCAAAGTTGTAGTTGATCCCAATATCGCCGCGTCGGAGTACGATGTTTGTGAAGCCATCCGCCACGATCGTGCCGCCCAGATTACCGACCGACTCCGCTCCGTCCAGATACCCTGCGGGTTGCGTTTCGAAGACCGAGTAAACGCCGGGAGCAAGGAAGTCAAATTGGTAGAAGCCATAGTTGTCAGTGCGCGTCTCCAAATTGACAGTCACCCCCGTGTTTGTCAGCCCCGACAATGTAATCAACACGTTGGCAATTCCAACTTCATCAGTTTCTCGACGGCCGTTGCCATTCGAGTCGACATACACAAATCCAGACGGATCTGCCAGCAACGCACTTACCGCCGCGACGCCACTTCCGGGAGCTCCTGTGAACTGAACCGACGGATTCGTTGACGTGAGGTGTCGTGATGTCCGATGCAATCCGCTGCGAACCGCCGGCCGCGATCGAGGAGCGTCGGACCACGGCTGAATTGCTCCCGGTGATCTATCGAGAGCTCCGGCAGCTCGCTGCACTGAGATTGTCCCACGAGAAGCCCGGTCAAACGTTGCAAGCTACGGCACTCGTTCACGAAGTCTACCTGCGTCTGATGACGGGGGAGCCACGGCAGGGGTGGGATCACCGAGGCCATTTCTTTTCAGCGGCCGCAGAGGCGATGCGACGCATCCTCATCGAACGTGCGACGTCAAAAGGCGTGCAGAAGCGTCATCGTGAGCGCGTCGAATTGACACAGTCGACAGCCATCGAGATTTACGAATCGTCGATTTCGATCGACTTGCTGACCTTGAATGAGGCGCTAATTAAGCTCGAAGCGCTGGATCCGCGCAAGGCGGAGCTCGTCAAACTTCGCTTTTTTGCCGGACTTACCGTCAGGCAGGCTGCGGCCGCGCTTGGCATTTCCACATCCACTGTCGACAACGATTGGGCCTATGCGAAAACATGGTTGCGAATTGAAATGTCGAAATAGTGTTGTGTTATTCTGACCGATTCGTCGCATTAATCTCATAGTCCAGTCGGAGCCTACTGCACACGACGGTGGCTGCGCGTCTTGACGTACTGGAGGTGTGACGATTATGTCCGAGCTAGATGAGGCAGCGATCTTCAATCGAGCGCGACGAATCGCGGCTCCCAACGAACGACTCGAGTATCTCCACCAGGCCTGCCACGAGAATCAAGACGCATACGATCGGTTGGTCGTGATGTTGCGAGTCTATGAAGACGATCGCGACTTTCTCGAGGCTCCCCCCGTCGAACTTATGTCGGCGAGAGATCGTGACGTGGACTATCGTGAGGGAACGGTGATCGGTCGTTATAAGCTGCTCGAACAGATTGGCGAAGGCGGCTTCGCCGTTGTTTACGCAGCCGAGCAGATTGTGCCCGTACGACGCTTTGTGGCATTAAAAGTCATCAAGCTTGGCATGGACACTCACCAAGTCGTCGCGCGATTTGAAGCCGAGCGACAGGCATTGGCGCTGATGGACCATCCCGGCATTGCCAAGGTCTACGATGCAGGGACAACGCCCACGGGACGCCCGTACTTCGCGATGCAGCTGATTCGCGGAATGCAGATCGTCGAATACTGTGATCAAAACCGATTGACGACCGAAGGACGACTGCGACTCTTTATCGACGCCTGCCATGCGGTCCAGCATGCGCATCAGAAGGGAGTTATCCATCGGGATCTGAAGCCAACGAACATCCTGGTGACTTCGCAAAACGGACTCCCGACGGTCAAGATTATTGACTTCGGTATCGCTAAAGCAATGGACGCTGATCACCGATTTTTGGGGAGCGTACAACGCAGTCGCCTGCGCATCTCGGCAGACGTGCCTGGTTCATCTGCTGCGCGAGTTAGAGCACACCGAGAAATACAAGGCAGCTGGAGAGCACTGGCCGACGTTTGCCAAAAAACTCCGCCGACTGATTGGAGACGCAATCCGATTATGGCGGGCCAAAGAGGAACTCCCACCGGACACCTTTCTGTCGCGCCGGAGTCGTCTTGATTCACGCCTGATGGAGATGATTGGAACGGAATGGGACGATGTCAACGCCCGACGTATCATCAAACGCCTACGAAGACATCAAAACGATCTATTCACATTCCTGGATCAAGATGGAGTTCCTTTTGAGAACAACCATGCCGAACGGTCCATTCGCCCCGCCGTCATCGTGCGCAAAAACAGTTACGGCAATCGAAGCCAACAGGGCGCTGACTGCCAAGCCGTGCTGATGAGTGTGTTTCGCACACTTAAGCAACGAGGGCACGATCCCATCCGCACCATCATCGAAGCCGTTAAGACCAATTTGAAGACCGGCACACTACCAAAACTGCCCGATCCTGCTTCAGATGGCTAAAGTGTTACCTATCCTGAAACCTCAACTGAGTGCCATTGGGCATCAGCCGCGGTTCTCGCCGGATTTGGACTTAGCTCCGACGCTGGATTTCTGATTTCGGATTTCGGATTTCGGATTTCGGATTTCGGAGTGAGGAGTGAGGAGTGAGGAGTGAACGGCGGTTTTCAGACTTCAACCATCACAATTCCGCAATCGTCATTCGGAAATCGGCTCGCAATACTGCGTGGAGACCACGGAATGGTCCCACGCTTCGACAAGCGCTAGCAGAACTGCACGCGTTGGCGGCCCCACGCCGGTGTGACGATCTGTCACACAGGTATTCTTCGCGCAAACTTTGCAGCGATTTCCTGAAATCTGATTGCGACGACACTTTGCGACTTTCTATGATGTGCAAATTGTGAACCCGATTCGTGATGAGAATCAACTACAGAACATGGTAAGGGCGTGGAGTATCGAATGAATATTCAACAATGGTGGACCCGGTCGCGACGCCGCATGTTGGCGCGTTTAGCTGTTGGTACTTTGGTTATCGCGTCGACAGCTCCTTTTGCTCACGCTACGAAGTTGCAGGATGGGTTGTTGTCCTATTGGGATCTGGATGACGCCAGCGGCGATACAGCCGCAGACATTGCCGGTGCTGACTTTGACGTTGGTCAACTGCGCAACGATCCCGAATGGCTCACAGGCGCGGATGCCAAGCTAGGTACCAGTGCCTTGCGCTTCGATGGCATTGTGCAAGACGTGCTGCTACCAATGAGTTCCGACATGGACATCGGACAGAATGCCGTCAGCGTTTCTGCTTGGGTCAACTTCGATCTTATGCCCTCCGACCTGTCAGAAGGGTTCGGCGCGATCTTTGATTCCAACCAAGACAGCTACGTGCTGTATCTGGATCGCGGCAACCAAGAACTGCGGTTCAAGGTGACGGATGATGACGGCACCGCAGAACGTCCCGGCGTGCCCCAAGCGATGCTGACCACCGGTGAATGGCATCACGTCCTTGGTGTCTACGACGGGGACGAAGGCGTCGCCAAGATTTACTACGACGGCCAGTTGGCCGACAAGCACCTCAACACCAACCTGACAGGACTCGTTCGCGCCGGACAACTCGCAGGCATCGGCGGCAATCCCACGATGGATGTCGATAATCCAAGTGTCTATTTCTTCCCAGGCGCGATTGACGATGTTGCTGTGTGGGATCGTCCATTAGGTCGCGCCGAGGCAAACTACCTCTACGCGAATGGAGTCGGCAATGCGGTTGGTACTGCCAATCCCGATTTGGCGTTCATCGCTGACGATCAAGTGATTGTCAATCCAGTAGCACCCACGGCGGTACCCGTGATCCACTACACGTTTGACGGAGATCTCAAGAATACCGGTAGCGGTGGTGCCGCCTACGATGCCACGTTGCTGGACACGCCCGGCGTCAACGATCAGTTGTACATCCCCAGTGATTCGGGCCTGGCGCTCGACTTGCGCGAGAACCCCGTCTCACTGGCTACCGACGGTGACGGTGTCAGTGTCGACTACGAGATCACGGATAGCGGTACGATCATTTTTGAGTACACGGCGAGCGACTTCTACAACTACCAATCGCTCTGGACGAACTCAGTTAACCCTGATGATTGGGAAATGTGGATCTACAACGACGGTCGGCTCCGCGGCCGTGTCGAAGGCGATTCAATCGTCACTTACGACCTGAATGCATCGGGCGGTGCGGGCGAAAAGAATGAGATCGCCTTCACGTGGGATCGCTCGAGCGACGGGACAGGAGTTTCGGTCAAGCTGTATGTCAACGGAGAGCTGCGTGAGGCAGATACCGGCACTTGGGTTGATCCCGGCACCACGTTCTTCATTGGAAGTGGCGATGGAACAAACCATTTCGGCAACGGCATTTGGGATGAGTTCCGCATCTACGATGTGGCGTTGACTGATGGCGAGGTCCTGTACCTATTCGGTGGCGGCGGCTTGGCTGGCGACTTTAACAACGACGGCACGTTGGACGCTGGCGACCTGGACCTACAAGCACAGGCGCTGGGCGGCACCGATGCGACGTACGATCTCGACAACGATGGTGACGTCGACTACGACGATCGTGTGAGCTGGGTGCGCGATCTGAAGAAGACGTGGGTTGGCGATGCCGACCTGAGTGGCGAATTCAACTCAGGCGACTTGGTGATCATGTTCGCCGGCGGCAAGTACGAATCTGGTGAGGCCGCCACGTGGGCAACGGGCGACTTCAACGGAGACGGATTGTTCACGACCAGCGACTTGGTTGCCGCCCTGTCGGACGGCGGCTACGAAGCTGGTGTTCGCACCGCCGTTAGCGCCGTCCCAGAACCCTCGTCAATCATGTTGCTGGGTATCGGCGTCCTGGCATTGGCTCGCCGGCGACAATAGTCTGTCACCGTCGACAACGACGGAGTTGCGAGCAACACCCCTGCCGCCATTTCGCGGCGGCCGGGGTTACGCTCGGCCCATTCGCGTGCCGAGCTGCCGAGTCAGGCGGTGCAGCTTCCTCAAGCACGGCTTCATACGGAGTCGTGCTATTGAGCTGGTTGAAATCAACGATGTAGCGAAGTCTTGGATCTTCCAAGTCATGTATGTCTACGACTTTCCCGTCGCACAGAATCAAGACCCGCAGGTGCTTCATTGACCACACTCCTCTTTTGGGGCGGCTTTAATGTCTCCAAGGGGAACCACAAGTACACCAAGTTGAACACAACGTTGTACTAACTGCTGGCCACAACAGAAGTACTCACAGCACCGCTCTGAATTCAATCGCTGCAGCGAATTCACGGCTTTACGCGGGAAACCTCATCCCTGGTTCGAATAGGCGCAATCTGCCATCAGGAAGCAAGCTAAGTTGTCAGCGGGCGATTCGATGTGAGAATGAAAGGCCAGCTCAACTTCTCACTTATCTTCAAAAGGCGTCCAGACGACCGTTCGGGGTAGTTCTACTACCGATCAGCGTTAGTTGATAGACAACGGTAATTGGCGCAAGCGTGTTGGATTCGCGGTCAAATCGGCTGGATCTATTCGCAAAAACTTCCTACAACACAGGGCTGCTTGAGTCATTAAACCTTTGATGTGCACCGTATGAGACATGGCACAGGCGGCACGAGGGGCAACTAGAAGGCTGACACGACATGGAAGAATCTGCTAACGGTTATGAGGTTATCTTAGCGCGCCAACATATTAGCGATGTAGTCAGGCAGAACCTGCCTCAGATACGCGCGGCCTTTAAAGAACTGGATACGGTTGCCGCGCGCTCCGATGGCGACGATGACGTCTTGATGGAGTTAGTAAACTCGGTCGCCGATCTCCTGCGTGGTTCGCTCGTAAAACTTTTCGGTGTGGACGTTCGTCCCGTTAATGAGCTGGGTGCGTTTGAGGATGTCGACCTTGATCACACGCTGACAGTGTTTTGTCAGCTCGTGGGACTGCAACTCACCCAACAACCGCGTGCCGATGTCGTCCGAGGCGACTGGTGCGAAGCGAACCGACAACAACTCATCGATCAGGCAAAGCAGCTGGAGTTGGAACTGCAGAATTACCGCGAGCGACTAACCGACCAATGGCCGGCGGATGCCAGCGAAGTCTTTTCGGGACTCGAGCGCCAAGTACGACTGTTGCGCACAGGCGTGAAGACGGTCGTGCCTGACGACAACAACGGTCGAAAGTCAAGTGGCGTGGCGTAAGGCACGAGTCATCAGCGCTCAACGCTGACACGACACGACACGACACTTTGGTGCGTGCAGAGTTACGGTGCGAGCCGAATTCCGAACGCTGATTGCTGAGTTTTGAATGCTGAAGTCTGAGACTCACAGCAAATACTCAGCAATTCCTCAATCCGAAATCCGAAATCAGCCTTTTAGGTCGCCGGCTGGATGCTGCGATAGTATTCAATCGACTTGCGTAGTCCAACTTCGAACGATACTGGCGGTTCGTAGCCGAGAAGTTGCTGCGCCCGTGTGATATCTGCCAGGCTATGTTTCACGTCGCCGGCCCGGGGCGGTTGAAAATCGGGTTCGACATCAGTGCCCAACAGCTCGTTGAGTAACTCAATCAAACGCAGCAAACTCGTCGTGCGTCCATTGGCCACGTTGATCGTTTTACCGACCGCGTCGGGCGCGGTCGCGGCCAAGAGGTTCCCATGTACGACGTTCTCCACGAACGTGAAATCACGGCTCTGTTCACCGTCACCGAAGATGACCGGTCGACGATTCTCTAGCAGTGCCGTGATAAACAAAGGAATGACTGCCGAGTACGGGCTGTTGGGATCCTGTCGCGGCCCAAATACGTTGAAGTAGCGGATACACACCGTCTCCAAACCGTAGGTGTGGTAAAACGCCTGGCAATAATATTCGCCGGCAAGTTTTGCCACTGCGTAAGGTGATAACGGGCCCGGCAAGTCGATTTCGCGTTTGGAACTAAACGGCAAATCGCCGTAAGCACTGCTGGACGCCGCATAGACAACACGACGTACGCCAGCTCGACGCGCCTGATCGAGAATTGTCAATGTGCCTGTCACACAGGCATGGTTCGTGTCGAGCGGTTGTTTGACGCTGCGAGGTACCGAAGCCAAGGCCGCTTGATGGAAAACGCAATCCACTCCCTCGACCGCCTGAGCTACTAACGCTTCGTCGCAAATATCACCCTCAATCAACTCCACTCCATCGCCACAGTGAGACAAGTTGCTGCGGAATCCGGTGGAAAGATTGTCGAGCACCCGTACTTGATCTCCACGCTCGACCAACGCCGTTGCGATGTGAGAACCAATAAACCCGGCGCCGCCAGTTACCAAGTAGCGAGTCATCAAACAATTCTCCCAAGTGTCTCGTTCACCAGCCTTGCTCAGCAGCTAGTCGAAGTTAGAACTTACGCCACATGAGCCGGAAAACAAAGGTGAGTCTTACCGTTTATCGCTCTGCCCCATGTCACAGAAATGCGCGCCGCATTGTCCTCCCGTCCCGTGCAATCGCACAGCATTCGACTTCATGACGTTGCTCGGCGATCGGCTCCACCTTCTGTAAGAATCGCGGCGAATGCCGGACTTAGCGATTCAAGACAGTTGAGAATCACTTGCCGATTGGCTCACAGTTTAGATTTCAGGCTAGAAAAATCGGACAGTTCCCCCTCCCGTCGCTGGCCTCCACTTTACGCAGCTCGACACCGGGAGGGGGCAGGGGGAGGGAACCACAACGGACGCTGTGTCGCGCAACGTAGATGCTGAAAAGTCGTGAGCGGAGCCGACGTTTAGTGCAACTACCAGCTCGGCGATTGTCGCCCTCCCCCTGAATCCCCCTCCCGTACTGCGGGCTTCAAGACCGTTGAACGTCAATTGCGGGAGGGGGAACAGCAACTCACATCTAAACTGAGTGCCATTGGGCGAACGCCGATCCGCGAACTCGAGCGGTGCGTGTCACTTGCCTTGCGCACGCTCACATCCGTTCGCCGAGTACCAAAGCGGCAGCTCCGCGGCCGCACTCCAAAAGGCCGCATTCGACGGGGTGCTAGCAGCTGCAATGCTAGCTGAGAGACTCGCTATCGAAGTCACAGCTCCGCCACTAGATTCGTGTTCGCGCGGGAGGGCAAATGAGTTACCTTGAGCAAACCATACAATTTACGCTGCGGCGTTAAAGTACCGCTTGCCAGAAGATACGTACGGCCAACAGCCACGCAAGCTCGCAGCAAGGAAGTTTGCAGATCTACTCCAAGGAGGCCTTCCGTGAAGCTCGCATCTTTAGAAATCGAAAGGTTTGGAGCGCGTTCCAATCTTCAATTGGATCAACTCTCCGACCGCCTCAACGTGGTATACGGGCCAAACGGCTCCGGCAAGACGACAATCATTCATTTTATTCGGTGGGTCCTGTTCGGTAGTCAAGACGACTCCGGAAGGCGTTATTTGAGCGGCAACGACGGACGTACCGGGGGCTCGTTGCAGGTCGTCGATGGCCACCATCGACGTCTGTCAGTTACGCGCCATCATGATTCGTTGCACCATGATCAAGTGCACGTAACTGGTGAGTCGCCGGATGCCACCTATGGCATCGATCCCAATCGTCTGACGGGCGTCAGTGTAAACGAATACCGTCATGTCTACTGCTTTGGCTTTGATCAATCTCCGTTGATCGAGCACCTCGTACAAGCAATCTCGCATCGTGAATTCGGCATCGCGTTCGACGAACATCAACTGTCGCGTTTGCGCGAACTGACGGAGCGATTAGAACATCTGCGTCGTTCGTTCCCAGCGTACGCAGGCGAGGAGTCGTTCCCGGGACTGCTCGAACGGCGTCGCCAATTGCAAACCGAGATTGCGCAGTGGGAGCAACGTCGCGTCGAACGACTGCGTCAGTTGCAAGTGGAGATAGACCAGCTGCAGCATGATATCTACGAAGATCGTCGTCAGCTCGACGAACTTGATGCAGTCCTACGGCGTACCGATTCGAATATCGAAATCCGCCGACGCCAGCTCGATGAAGCCGCTCGTGAGGCTCAGCTAACTCGCGATCGTTGGTCCGATGATCGTCGCCAAGAAGTGGCCGACATTGACTACCAATTGCAGCAATGGCATCAGGTGCTCGAGGCAATTCGCCAACGAAATGACCGCCTGCAGTCACAGTTGGTCAACCGCGATCCTCAGGTTGCGTTATCAGCTCTGACGGATGAAAGCGAATTGCGTGTCTTCCTGCGTTCGCTCGGCTATCAGACGGACGATATTGACCAGGACCTGCGAGATCTGGACGTGTCGGAAGTTGCGGACGAGCGTACGCGAAGCGAATACCTGCGGTCCGTGTTCCAGGCCGCCTTACATTCCATGCGCGACGACGTGCAACGGCTGGTTCGCGAACTACAGCGGCAGAAGTCCAACTCACACCATCACGATCAATCGCGCGAGCAAGATCATTTGCGGCGTTGCGAGACCGAACTCAGCTCGTTGATCGATGCGTTGACGAAGCGGCGCACCGCGTTGCTCGCGTCACCCGAGTTCAGCGAAGTCAATTGGCTGCCGACGACCAGCTCGACGGCGACGTACCCTGCGGCGTATCAGACGGTGAGCAGCAACTACGCCAGCTCGTATGCGTCGCACACTCCACTGAGTGGGCCGACAAGTGGCTATCGCGAGCTGCCCGTATCTGCCCACGCTCGCACCTGGCACGACCCGTCACATTCAGCGGGCTCGTCGTCCAGTGCCAACGGTTCGTCAGTCGGCCTCAACGGCTCGAGCTATCCGTCAACTTATGCCAGTAACTCGAACGGCTACTATGCTGGCAGCAATGGCTACAACAACAACAACAACACGAACAACAATCCATTGGGCTACAGCCTCCCGCCGTCGCCCGCGACCTACCCGACGTCGCGCACGCTGCTCATCGATCCCGTACTTGAAGCGAGGCTCGCTCATCTGGTCAAGCGACGTGATTACCTGTCGTCCCGGATGCGTGAATTGGAAAGTGAACTGTCCGCGGCCGAACGTCGATTGGAGGCGTTGCAGGCCGAGCTGCACGGGACCGAGGAAGACCGACAGATTGAGCGGATTCGCCGTGAATTGGAATCGATCGACCAGCGGATGCGGCAAGCGGAAGAACGCCAACGACGCCGTGAGGAAATCGAATCGCTCGAGCGTCAAATTGAAGAATTACGTCGACACGTGGGTCCGTCAGAGATTCTGCGTGATGCGTCAGCGATTCTTGCGCGACTGACGGAAGGAGCGCACCGCGGGCTGCGTGTGGGCGAACGAGGCGAAGTGTGGGTGGAAGACGATCGCGGCCACGCACTCAGTCCAACCGAACTCAGTCGCGGCACGCGCGATCAGGTTTACCTGAGCCTCACGTTGGCACTCGTCTCAGCGTATCGCCGCCGCGGAATCGAGCTGCCGATGGTACTGAACGATATCTTCATCAACATTGATACGGAACGAGCGGAAGCAACTGCCGAGGTGTTGTCACACTTCGCTGCTCAAGGCCATCAGATCCTGTTGTTTACACGTCACGAACATGTGATGCGACGTTTCGAACGACTGCAGGCGAAGCTTTACACATTACGCGAACGTCATCGCGCCCCGGAGCCGATGCGAGCACCGTTGCCAGCGCCACGTGAACCACTCTTCCGTCATGATGGCTATTACCTGGATCAGGTCCCCTTCGGCGCGCCAAGCGCACCGACAGCCTGGGTTCCGCCAACGCCACCGCGCCGTCCCGTTGAACCGCGTGAGGTGCAACCGCGCGAGCGTATTCATGATTGGCAACCCAACTGGGAACCGCCTCGACGACCGGCACCGGTGCGTCCAGTCATGGAAAGCTCGGTGAATGACGGCACGACGATGGTACTTGCCGAATCGACACTATTGTCGCAAGTCGAAGGTCTCAATCCGCAGCACGTGCAACGCTTACGCGAACTGGGTGTCCACACGGTACTCCAATTCCTGGAAATGGAGCCAGAAGACGGTGAGCGACATTTGGCTCACCTAGGCGTCCCGGCGGCCACGTTATTCCGCTGGCAATCGGAACTGGCATTGCAGTGCTACGTGGGACTGAGTGCCAACGATGCGTCACTCTTGGTCGCCTGTGGTGTCGATGATCCAGAAGAGCTTTCTTACATCGACGCCAGCGAGCTACATCGCCGTATCGAATCATTCCTGTCGACCCAAGATTCTCGTAGCCGCTACGGTTCGATCATTCGTTTCGAGCGGCCACGGCTAGCGCGTTGGATTCAAGCCGCGCGGCGTTCACACTATCGTCGGCCGCGCCAACGGTTCTCACGCTATCGCAATGGCCAGCGTCCCGCCGCACGACCGCTAACGGCACCGCGTGCCGAGAACACCGAACGACATGTCGCTCGAACCCGTCGTGTCGAACCACGCCGTGTCATCGAACCGCGTGTCGTGGAACCTCGAGTCGTCGAGCCGCGTACGACGGAACGAGTCGCCGAACCACGCACTGTCGCCCGGCGCCCGGAGACGGAATCAATCCAGACACTGGTCGAGCGCAAGGCCTTCGCACGGGAAGCCGATCGGACCGCCGTCGACCGCGCGGAAACGCTCCGCTTCTATCTAGAACCGGCAGATCCAATCGTCGACGCACCGTCAATCGGTCCCAAAACGGCCGAACGGTTCCACGCGATCGGTGTCACCACCGTCCAAGAGCTGTTGGACCTGGACGCGAACGACGCTGCCGCACGTATCAACTATCGCCGCATCAC
>JAGQPK010000239.1 GCA_020426755.1 Planctomycetales bacterium | reverse complement strand
TGATCTGGTGGCCATCGACGGGAGGGGGAACTTCGGCATGCAGGCCTCTGAATACTGGCAATCACGGTGCTATCAAAAATGTGTGGTACGAAGAGGGATTCAGGGGGAGGGCGACAGTTACTGAGCGCAAACGCGCCGCAGCAGTTGTCTCCATGAACACTCTTGGTGCTTAGCAATTTAGGTTGCCAGAGCTCCTTCGTGGCCTTGGGATGCGACCAAAGCCACACATGTATTCCTCCAAAGTACTCGGAACACAATTCGTTACGATTCCCGGTTTAGCGAGTGTTACCTCATCGTTTCCGTCGAGCAACCGCAGCAAGTGCCCCCATCGCCAAACTCGCGAGCGACAGCGCGGTCGGTTCGGGCACAACGGTGACTGCCAGATAGGGGCGGACCGTGGCGTCCTCGAACGCGGATGAGGCATACAGCGCGGCCGCGACATTCGTCATCGCGATGGGTGACGCCACAACCTCCTCCTGATCGAGAAATAATCCGAGGTTGGCTTCACCGTCCAGCCATCCTCGCACCGCTTCGGTCACATCCCATGACACCCAGGATTCGACGGCCTCGATGTTCACGGTGTCCAGCTTCATCGCTTCCTCCGGTTCGTTCTCCCACGTGATCGTTTGCTCATCCCAGGCAGCGACGGGGGTATAAATCGACGTCGGAAGAGAACTCTGTGGCGACGGATTACCAAACGCTGGTCGACCAAGAACGCTCGCTACCAACGCTTCGCCATCGATCACGTAAAGGTACAACTCAGCCGATGCGACTTCGGCACCCGTGACAGGAAGCTGGCTTACATCAAAGCCTATCCACGTGTTCGCCGCATGCGCGGTGTTGGGATCACTCGACGTTTCCAAGTTCGACTTCGATGTTGCTAAGAGGATACCCAAAGGGCTGTCCGGATTCTCTGTAGCCAACGTTGCGGTATCCAAGTTGGTGGTACGAGGCGGCGTCGAGATTCCGAACAGCCCAGGGTTACCGAATTCGTACGTGAACACATCTTTGCTGGCAGCTTCGTCAGGCTGAATTTTGTAAGTCTGCGCGGAAGCAGAAGACACGAATCCGATGAACGTTCCGAAGGTTAACAACAGAATGTAAAGCTGAATCTTGCGGCGCATATTTGTCCTCGTTGAATCAGAGAGTGTGCAGAAGGAATGTATCGCGGAACTAGGAGCGACGCCGAGCCGTCATTAATCCAATCATTCCAGCGAAGGCCGTGGCCAAAACGCCGGTAGGCTCTGGAACTGGTACGGCCGCCAAACCCCACACGGTCTGTGGGATCGTGCCCAAGGCGGTTGCAGCACCCGTCATGAGATCGATGGAATAGAGTGTTGAATCGACGGCACCGACGCCATTCGAGAATGCTGCGTAGGCCGCTCCGCTCGTCGATACGTCAAAGCCGCCGATGTCAGTCGCGTCGACGCCGAGCGACCCGATGGTCATCAGCGTGCCAGCGTTATTCGCCTGAGTGACGAGAATATCAAGCTGAGTGTCGATTGCCCGTAGTTGCGTTCCAGCAGCTAGCGCACCGAGAACGTTTCCATCGTAAGCGTGATGCACGACATTCGGTTGCGCACCTTCATTAGCATCGCCAACTCCGTAAGCAACTGGAGTCGTTGAGGCGACATTCGCATTCCCGGTGTCAGGATGTGCCACGAAATTCTGATCCGCATCGCTCACAATTCGGATTCGATCGATCTGCGGATTAAAGTCAAAGCCAAAATTGCCGCCATTCAACATGTCGGTGAACCCAGTGCCGACTTTCGTCGCCGCACCCGTCATCCAGTCCAGCGTGTAGATGGCACTTTTGTCACTCAGGCCGTAGAGTTGCCCAGTCAAAGGGCGAAAATCGATGCCGACCAACTGCTCTGTACTGGCAAGCCCAGAAACGCTCACCGACGAGAACAGGGCGGGCGTAGCACTATCAAACTGAATCAGGGATTGCCCACCAGTGACTTGTTCGGCCAGGCCGATGAGGGTTTCTCCACGCACGGAAGTAACGACACTCATCATCATCAACGATAGCAAGAATCTCTGTAGCATTACGTCATCTCCTGGGCCACATTCTGCACAACTGCACAGCATGGCCGGTTCCACTGTGTGAGCGCACCGATTGATGCGCTCGGGCAACGTTTCAGCAGGAGATACGAACTCCTCACGACAGCGGATGCAGGATTTCGCCAAAGCGGCCAAGTTGTTTCATTATTTCGATCGATGTCGCGCCGCGGTGGATCACCAGTTGCCAACTTGTCGCGCACACACCACAACTACTGCGTGTCGGATGACCTTTCACGATCGAACTGAACCTGCACAATGATGTCGTGCGACGGCCGCGCCGGTGACTCGAGCGATTCTAACGTCACGAGCGCTTTCGCGATCCGCGCTTCATCGGCACGCAGCTGTGCACTTGCGGCGCCATACCCATCGTCGTGCACATCAAGTGGCGTCGATGACAGCACATCACCGTTGGGCGCCAGGAGCCACATGACATATCTGCCGGAAGTTGTCGGATGAAAGTTCGCAGCCAGCAGCAGGACCTCGCGCGAGTCGCCGTCGATTACCAAATGGGCTTCCGCCCGCGAGGCAGACTTGGACGGCGTTGCCGTGATCATCGACACATGTTGCAGATGAGGCGATCCATATGATTGCTCGAGCTTGTGCAGCATGTCGACCTTTTTGGCGACATCTTCGATGTGGCGGCGCTCGCTCGCCGTCAGTTCACCCAAATGATCCAACGAACGGTGCGCTGTTAGGTAGTGCGATGTGACAATCAGCGCGAACACGGCTACGGCCAAACCGAAGCGCAGAACATGTGTGCGACGCGATACGACGACGCTTGAAAGCTCGCGCCGACGTTCAACTGGTACCGTCGTCGTGTGCGCCGAGATCCGCTCGAATAACTGTCGCTCGATTCGCTCTGCCCGCGCAGGGTCTCGAATTGCGTCACTGGGGGTCAGCGAACACCACGCTCGGCGCAACGCCACTAGTTCTGTACGACATTCCTCGCATTGCCCCAAATGCCGTTCGACATCTAGCGGCATTGGATCCTCAAGTGGTTGCAGCGACAACTCAGGCAGCTTGTCGCGGCATGATTTGCAGTCGCTCATTCCCTCCCTCCCAATGTGTCAGCTCCAAACGCAAGTCGTAGCTGAGCGACACCGCGCCGCAGATGTGACTTGACAGTGCCCAACGGCATTGCCAATTGTTCGGCGATCTGTGTATGCGACAGCCCCCGGTAGAATGTCAGTTCGAGCACTGCCCGCTGCTGCGGTTCGAGCGACTTGAGTTTCTCTGCGGCCAAATGTTGCGTTTCCGCCTGCACTAAAGAATCGCCGGGCGAGGCAAAGTTAGCAGTACTCAACATTTGATTCTCCAATTGCTCATCGCTGGCCGGTTGTGGCTTGCGGTTGTTCACCAAAGACCGTAAGCGATCAATGGCTCGTGACCGTGTCAGCAACAACAGGTACGTCCGGATAGATGAACGTTGAGGATCAAATCGATCGCGGCGTTCCCAAAACTCGAAGAAGACTTCTGAGGTCACGTCTTCGGCATCGTTGGTGTCGTTCAGAATGCGCGCGCACAATTGGTACACGTCGGCTTCCAGCCGTCGAAATAGCTGCCGGAAGGCGTCAACATCTCCTCCGAGAACTCTCTGGAGAATTTCTTGGTCGACGTCACATGTCGATTCACTCGCGGTCACGCGCAACCTGTTTTATACCCACCGCCGCCCCCACTCTCTTGTCCAGCAACCGTGTCCGCCACTTCGTGGAAGCAAGGTCATAGGCAGTTCACTGCAATGCAATGGTATTGGTTCTAGCGGCGCAAAGCTACGCTAACGCATTACGACAAACTGGCTTGAAACCCATCTTAGAGCGGTGACGGTGCACGGGTTGTTATACGGCCAGTGGCCCCGCGCGGATGCAACTTCCTGGAAATTAAGCCTCCAATGCTGGACGCTCGGCGGACTGGCCGGGGTTATCGCCCTCACCCAACTCGACGTGATCAACCAAAAGCACCGAATCGGTCATCCAACATCCTGAGTACTCACGATCCGTTTGACGAGTCAAAATCCAGACAAAGGTCTCAATCTGCTGCTCCCAAAACGCTACCACCAACACACGAGCGGTGTCGGTGTCTTCGAGTACTGGACGACCAACAACAACGACGTGCGCCTCGTGAAGTTGGTGATATGGTGGCTGGGCGATCATGTCAGCAAAACGAACCAGCGGTCCCGTGGCGATTCGATTGGCAGGTGAGGCGAAGGCAAAGCACTGGCAAATCCCTCGCGCGCGATCCGTATCCTGAAGCCCCGCGAGCTGGATCCGCACGACATCTTCAACAGTCAATTGACGATTCGGAACATGACGAGGCACGGCGGTAGCATCGGTGAGCTCAACCGATCTTTTCGACGGGTCACGTGCCTGATCCGCGTACCACCACCGTACCCCCAGCAGCGTAATGCAATAGGCAATGACAACCACGATCGTGGGGCGCAAGAACCAGGCGGCATACTCTAGTCGTGTATACAACTGCTGTCGCCAATTTGCGTTTTCCATCACGTTCGAGTCCTCTTGTTCTTCACGCACCTACCTCTCGCCAGCTTACCACTGACCCAACTCCCAACCAACCGCTTCGTGGTCGCAGTGAAATTCGTCAACAACCCCACATGCCTAATGGCTGTTACGGCAAATAGGTCGCCGAGCATTTCTCCAACCGCGCTCGATCGTCATGTACGCCACCCTCGCAAAGGGCACGTGCATGGCAAACCCACTCGTAACAGAGGATCGGAACGGATCCTCGGCACGAAAAAATTAGCGATTCTTTACTGGCGACGGAAAGTATTCGCTTGCGGTCCATGATCTGCGATACATACGATGCGCCAAGCCAGAGTTAGAGGCGGGGTACCTTTCTTGCAACCTTAGTGAGTGAGGGTGAACATGACTCGTAAGTGGCTTGTCGTATTCTTGGCTCAGGTGTTGTTGACTTTCAGCATGGTGCGCACTGCCGAAAGTGCAAAGAACGTTTTGATGATTGCCGACGTCAACGCGGCGTGGCACGTCGACTCCGAAGTTGAACTAGCGGAATATCTCGAGTCCGTCGGCTACAGTGTGACGATTCAACACATCGGCGACATGGCGGGCGAAGCGTTTGCTGAAGAGCAACGCGATCTTGCCTCGCAGTTCGACGTCGTCTATTTGGGCGATTCGATTGGATCGGTAACCATTTCGCAAGGAGACTTCGAGGGCTCAGAGTTTTTCATGGGAGAGCTTGATGTGCCAATCATCTCACAGGAGGCCTACATGTGGGATGAAGCGCTGTGGGTAAGTCGCGATCGCTTCTTCGATTTCGGCGATACGTTTCAAGCACAAGAAGATGGCGTGCTGGGCGCTTTTACCGACATGAGTATCGTCGCACCAAATCACCCATTGGCCGCGGGCCTGAGCGGCGACGTGTCGGTGTATACCGACCCATACGGCTTCAACTTTGGCTTCATTCCGACCATGGGTAAAGGCGTGGATGTGATCGCCACGGTGCCTGGGCAACCAGAGTATGCCACGCTGTTTGTTTATGAGAAAGGTTCGGAATTGGTCGGCGGTAGCACGTCACCAGGCATGCGCATCGGCATGTACTTGGGCCAAAATGTTGCTCCGGTCGACTTGGACGGCGACGGTACGAACAATCGCTTTGATCGACTCACGGAGAACGGCAAGCAACTGATCAAAGCCGCATTCGACTACGCGACCGGCAGCGGTGTCATTCTCGGCGATTTTGATCATGACGGACTGTTGACACTCGCCGACATCAACTCACTGTCTGCCGCAGTGCGAGCTGCGAGTAGCGATGCGAGCTTCGATCTCAATGGTGACTCGTTGGTTAATAACACCGACCGAGAGGTATGGGTCAACGACCTAAAGAGAACGTACTTCGGCGACGCGAATTTGGATGGCGAATTCAATAGTGCGGACTTCGTTGCCGTATTTCAGTCCGGCCAATACGAAGATTCGACACCGGGCAATTCGGATTGGAGCACCGGCGACTGGAACGGCGACGCTGACTTCGACAGCTCGGATTTCGTTGCAGCATTTCAAGCCGGCGGCTACGAAAACGGACCGCGTGCAGCGGTTGCACAGGTACCAGAGCCAGGATCGATGGCGATGATCGGATTCGGCATGTGGCTACTGCTTTTCCGTGAGCGGCTTCGCCACTAGCATCCCGCGCTTTCATTCTCGCGAATTGTCGCAAAGAGCGGCGTGGAGAGGGGTCTACTGCGCCGCGAGGGACTAACCAAAGCACTCTGGGAATCGAACTCCTTTTGACTATCATAAGGGACTGCCCGGCGACAAACGAACGTTGGGCGGTTACTCTTTGAGCGGCAACAGTTGTTCTACCGTCGGAGAACTCTCAGATGTTTTGGCGAGTTTGCATCATCTTTCTACTGGCCATCGCCTCGCCCTGCGGCGTCGTTACTCTTGCCACTGCCCAAGGGTTGGACTACGTCAAAGCGAATTACACCAAGTACGAATACCGTATCCCGATGCGCGACGGCTGCAAGCTGTTCACATCGGTTTACGTGCCTAAAGATGATTCCGTTGCGTATCCGTTGTTGTTGAAGCGCACGCCGTACGGATTGAAGCCATACGGTGCGGATCAATACCCCGAAAACTTGGGGCCATCGAAGTTGTTTGCCGAGGCAGGTTACATTTTTGTCTATCAAGACGTGCGCGGCCGCTGGATGTCAGAAGGCGAGTTTGATCATATGCGGCCGCATCAGTCAGAAAAGCCTAACACGCAGACGATCGACGAAAGCAGTGACACGTGGGACACTGTTGAGTGGCTGATCAACAATGTGAAGGGGCACAATGGCCGCGTCGGCATCGCCGGGATTTCTTATCCAGGGTTCTACACGGCTGCCGGCATTATTGATTCTCATCCGGCAATTCGCGCAGCTTCGCCCCAAGCCCCAGTCACGGATTGGTTCGCGGGAGACGATTGGCATCATAACGGTGCCTTCTTCATGGCACACATGTTCAATTGGATGTCCGGCAGTGGTCGCGTACGTCCAGAACCGACGAAAGACTACCGCGGCCCACGTTTCGATTACGGGACGCCCGACGGTTATGCGTTCTTCAAACGGTTGCAATCGCTCAGCGAGATTGACGAGAAGTATCTGCACGGCGAAGCGCCCTTTTGGACCGACTCGATGCGACACGGGACGTACGATGACTTTTGGAAGACGCGCAACATTCGTCCCCATTTAAAGAACGTCAAACCGGCAGTACTGAACGTCGGCGGTTGGTTCGATGCTGAGAATCTGTTCGGCGCACTCGAAACCTACAAGTCGATCGAAGCGAACAATCCGACGACACACAATACGCTCGTAATGGGCCCTTGGCGACATGGCCAGTGGGCCAGTGACGATGGTGCGTCACTCGGCGACGTTTCATTTAACGCGAAAACTTCCGAGTTCTATCGTCAGAAGATCGAGTTGCCCTTCTTCGAGTACTATCTCAAGGACGTGCGCGCGGAAGAATCCA
>JAGQPK010000238.1 GCA_020426755.1 Planctomycetales bacterium | reverse complement strand
CTGAATCGATTTGATGAACAAGATGTCATTTCGGAGTTGATTGAGAACCATCCGCTCATTAGCTGTGCTGGAGTCGCCACCTTGATCGGTGCGATCACATTGATCCAGACTCGCAAGCGATCCGAGATCGATCGCGAGCGACCCGACGTGGCCTCACCGAAACCCACGAATAAGTTGGACCCATCGGACCAAGCGCGCGGGGCTCTAGCGGATTCCCAATCTGTCTGGCGACGCACCTTGCGCTAGGTCTCAGTTGTTCGGATCGATTCTCGGGGGTAAGTTTTTCGAACTTTAGGAGGCCACTGAACGGCCAGAGGACCGACATGCTCGATGATCTTGCATTTGTAATCTATAGGTACCGGGACCGGGATCTCTGCGATTTGGTGGAGGAACTCTGGACGTATCGGTTGATGCCTAGGTTTTTTCAAGCCCTTAGTCAGCTTGCCTCTTTGCGAACCCTGGCATGGATCGATGAGGTCTCCCCGGCACTGAACGACGATCTTGCCAGCGAAGTCGCACGGATTCTCGGCAAGTACCGGACGATCACACGGATCGATTGTCCGTGCTGCCAGTGCACTGCCAATTCTCGATTCGTGAAGCAAGTCGACAATGGCGACTCCGCCAGTGTGCTGTGTTATTTGTGCGAAGCATGCGGCAACATCCTGCGAGTGGTACCGATTGCCGAATCCGGAATGCGCGAAGAACTTGCGTCTCAGGTAAACCAAATGCCGGCGGCTCCGTTGCAGGTTCGCCCACCTAGGGAGCCAATTCCCGATCCCGTCGAAGAAATGATTTCTCAGCTTTCAGTTCGCGTCGAACACCTCCTTTCGCGCTCAAACTTCGATCTAGACGGCGTTGCGCCGTTTGGAAAAGCGGCGCTGGATCGCCTGTGCGACGTTTCCGTCAACGATTTCCTATCGCACCGTGGCTCGGGCGCCGTTCCACTTCAGGAGCTACGCGAGAAACTGCTGCGTTTCGGACGTACCCTCAAAGGAGACGAGAAATTCCTCGAAGACTACCTCGCCACTCATTTCTTGAATGCGATTTACGCCGCGTTAGATGATGACCAGCCGCGGCTGAAGTTCGCGGCTTGGCTGGAAGACAACGGTATGCCACAAGGTGAGCTGATTCGTACTCAAATCGAGCTCGAACACGTCGCAGAAGTGGATCCTCGCTTCCCCGAGTTGAAGCGGCGCGAGAGCGACCTGCTTGGGTATTACAGTTGGCGATGGCTTGGCCGATTCTACGATTGCTGTGAACTTGGCCCGATCACGTTTCGTCGTGGATTCCCGGAAAAGGTTGACGTGGAACCTCAATCCGATGACCTCTGTATCATATCGGACCTCTTAAACGCTTTTCCGACGATTTGCAGCGTGAGATTTAAGTGCGTCGACTTGAAACACCAGGCCGACTTCTACGACGATCCCAAGGAGCATTATGCCGGCATCTTGAGGCAGCCTTGGTTGCGCAAAATTTCGACTCTTTGCATCGCTGGTAATTGCATTGAAGACCAATCAGTAATCGCGATCGCCGAGTCCAAGCATGCGACGAGTCTGCGAATGTTGAACTTGAGTCGAAACAACATTGGAAATCTTGGCGCCGACAAGTTGGCCAGTTCGCCCTATCTGACCGAGTTGCGAGAACTTAATCTCGAAGAGAATCCAATCGATGACGAAGCGGCCTCACGACTACGTCATCGTTTCGGCGATCGTGTTAAACTGCGATACGGCTGGCGGCCCACAACGTCGAAATGGTGGGCTGCCGAACATGGACACCAAGGTGAAGACTGAAAATCGACCAACACTTCTCAGGAATGAAGTCGCCATGGGGGCGTAGCACCTCTGCATCATTGCGACTCTGCGTTAAGCATTAAATCGCCGAGGCGCGGGGACGCGAGGCATCCTGCAGCGGCGCGGACTGCCGTGACGAACGATCGCGTGAATTTGCTTGATTCAATCCCGGCAGATGCCTTTGTAGGTCAGTATGCCTTGAATCGCAAGCCGTGAGTTGCCCCACACAGTTTGCGGCCGACAGGCGAGCACTACATTTGCGGTTTGAAGTTAGCGATTGCGAATCACGAATTCGAGCGATTTTCTCCTGGTGACTCCTCGTCATCCATGCCCAGCAGTAGCGATAGGTCGAGGAGAGGACTTTCTGCGAGTCGCTCAAATACGGGCGGTTGGATCTCGACTCGGGACGACCTCAGACGTTGTTGTCCCGTTCCGATCTCAATCAAGCGCCCCTGTAAGAGATCAGCGCGCGGTTGATTCCACAGCAGAGGCATCTCAAAGGACTTGCCGTATCCGACTCTCGTCGAGTTTGGAGAGACCTTCGCCAGACTGGTGAAAACTGGTTCCGCAACTGCGAGATGAGCTTGCTTCATCGGGCCAGATGCAGATGTAAGTTCTCGATTGACACGAAGTAGTTCGCGTCGATCGACAACTTCATACTGTGTCAAGCGTGAATCGCCCGCGTCGATAACTCGCACTCGTCGCAACATTTGCGCGGCGATCAGCTCAATATGCTGCGCCGCCAGTTCAATGCGATTGGACCGAAATAGCCACATGACTTCGTCGCTCAAATATCGTACGGCTTCGGCGAATCCCCGATAACGGAGCACATCACGAAGAGTTGGAGTTCCGCTACTGAGAGTTTCCCCACGTTGAACCGTCTGCCCCGTAAGTTCAAATCCTCGATATGTTCTCATGCGTACTTTCTGCAGCCCATCGTTCGTCTCAAGATGCACGATATGACGGCCATGGGATCGGTGTTCGATTTGAATCACTCTTCCTTCAGCAGGTGCCAAAGTTGCTGTGTATTGCGGTCGACGTAGTAGCAGCAGTTCTTCCAACCTAGTAAGCTTTTCGCAGCTCGCCATCGCGTGTCGGCGGATTGGCATTCGTGAGCTATCGGCCAGAATATCGCCGGGCCGTACGGTGATCGTTTGCGAGTTGCTGAACCATTCCCGTAAGTGGCAACCAGCACCTAGGTAATGCACTTCGAGAAGTTTGTTGCTGTCGTCGCGAATCTCAATTCGCGGGTTGTATTGTAAGTGTTCCGTACGGATGTAGATGCGATCGGCCGATTGCCAGTTTGGCCTAAGCGTCGACCCGTCCCAGCGGAAGCAGGCTGTTCCGGTTTGCCTGGCAACGATGAGGTCAAGCGAAGCGATAGAATTCGCGAGACTCTGGCCAGCTTGCACGGCATCGCCGTCTCGAACCCTAAGCTCTGCGCCGGACGGTAGCCAATATCTCTCAAGCGACCGATTTCGATCATCACAGATTTCCAGGTAGCCACCATCATTCAAGACGACCTGATTGGCCACGTCCAAATTCGTGAAGACGACTCGACCGCCATGCCTCGGCATGATGTCGACGTGGTCCCCGTAAAGGAGATCATTCTCATAAAGACTCCGCCGAAAATCTTCTCGGGTGACGGGGCGACTCCGGTAACGTCCCCACCAAGAGCCACTAAGGCGACCAAAGTCGGCATGACTTAACGCCTTTGTAAGTGCCGAGGCGGAGTGCACTCCAACGGCTGAGCCAACCTCGATCAACGCTTGCGTCGATGGGGCCATTCCGTAGCACAATGCACAAATGCCATCGCTTGCGCCGCAAGTAACGGGGCTGCGAACACTCAGGCGTTCGATTCCCAGCAACTCAATCTTCTCCGCGATCGATTTCGTGATGAGTTGATTAGCAGATACGACCAATTCATCGGTGACCGGATTCGTAATCGATTCGGCGGATACACGCCCCAAAACACGGCTGGCCAAGGGATCAACGATTCGTTCCCCGGCGTATAAGCTGGTTATCTCGATGCTTCGGGATGTCCCACAGTCGTCAGTCGTGACAACCGTATCCTCCAACCAAGACATCAAGCGGCGTTGCCAACGATGGGCAGCTTTGCGCTGTTCGCGATCCAACCACGGATACGTACGCGCGCCAGCTAATCGCCACCAGTACTCATGTTGCCGCAAACCCTCACGAAGGTTGGATTTGATTGGAATCGAACGAAGCGTCCCATCCGGAAACGTCGTGATTCCGATCATGCCACTCAAACCGTGTAGTTGGGCGTGGTCGACAATACTGGTGTTGAACGCCATGAGCGACAACAGATCAGCGTCATGTTCGGTAGGCCGCCGATTCGATCTTCTGTCCAACTCGTGATATTGATCCTGGTGAATTCGCTCTCTCGCATTTGTCCAAGTGTCAACATCACGGTTGAATCGCTCATTTAAGCAAATCACACCCCGGTCGTAATACTTCTTGAACTTGATGATCTCTCGCTCGGCCTCGGCGACGTGCTTCTCCTTGCTCTCGGGAACAATCAAGTCACAAATCCCGATCGATAGTCCGCTACGAGAAAGATTTTCGTTGACGATTCGGCTCAGAACTTCGAGCACACTGGCTGTCCGTCCGCTTCCAACCAGGCGAAAGCAATCGGCGATTACTTGTCGTAGGGTGCCTTGATCAAAATGGCAGTTCCAAAAGTCGAATCCTGGGGGTAGCGCTTCATTGACGAGGATGCGTCCAATCGTAGTTTCGACGCGGCGGTCAATTCCTGTTGCGAGTTTGCGGTCGAGAAGACTACCGTTACTTATGTGATACTTTCCCTCCGGCAAACGTACGGCTACCTGGGCAAACAGATCGACCCTGGCATGTTGCCATGCGGCGATCGCTTCGACGGGACTGGCGAAGGCCATACCCTCACCACGACGACCCGCAGCGGCTTGAGTTAGGTGAGCCAAGCCGATCTGCAATTCCTTCGCAAGCCCGATGAGGGGTTCACCAGCCCGACCATCGAGCAGGTTATTCTCAGGCGTGAGCAGCACCTTGGCCTCGGTTTGTGCTTCGAGGGAGGTCGGGAGAAAGACCTTTAGCTGCTCACCGGTGAATTCCAAACCGAATAATCCGGCAAGGAGAGGGTGGATCTGAATCGCTTCACCTTCGACCAGGCGTGGCTGGAACGCTTGCATCTGCTCGCGGCTCCGAGGTTGCAAGCAACTGAGCAGGACCCAGTGTTCGCGCATCAAGCTATCGAGTTCGTCCCAGACAATGTCTCCCTGCCAAGCGACTAGCCGTCTGGCGTGATACAACGGTTCTGCGACAAACGATTCTCTGTGATTCGACCGTGGGAAAGTCAGTGATCTCGCGACACCCGATTCGATCAATCGCTGGACCACCATGTTTTCATAGAGTGCAAGGGCGAGGTGTTTGGGCAGTCCACATTGGTGAAGCTCAAGCTGCGGTCCTGGCACGACTACAGAACATGCTGAAGGACTGACCGTGACATCTTGCGGAGGTGAGTTTTGAATGTCGCGCTGCACACGCCTAGCCAGGTACCCATTGCATGAATGCTTGATTGCTCCGCCTGGAATCGCTGCCAATAATCGATCGACCGCTCGTTGCAGATCACGACAACGCCACACGACCGACATCTCCAAGTTAATCAACTCTTCAGGCCTGAAACCAGCTGCCTCAGCACCGGGATCTTGGGCGATTTCCAGGATCCGCCGTGTGCGAATGACTTCTGCATTGGCATTCAGGATCTTTTGATAGATGGCGTTGAGATGATGCGGTGGAGTTTCGGGATGGGGAAAGTAGTTTGGATAAGGCGGTGCACCAGGCCGCAACTGAGGTGACACAACAGGTAAAACGTCAAGGACGAATTTGTCGACATCAAACTTCTGGTCTCGTAGTGCTTCGCACATCTCCAGCCGGGGCTGAAAGTGCGAATCGCTGCGTTTTCCCCGACTCCTCTCCAATCGTCGTTGAAGCTGGGTGATCAGATCGTCGAGGTTCAGCCGCTTTAGCAAGTAACGAACGGCAATGGCACCTGACAGCGTCCTGAAGCTATCATGACCAAACACCTCTAGCGTCTCAAGCAACTGATGTTCGTCGATGAGTTGACCAACCTGCATCTCGGTTTGGCCGGCATCCACCACCAAACGCATTCGGTATTTCACCAGCGAGAGCAGACGTTTGGGCTGCATCCCCAACAGCACGCTCAACGGTGATGCCTTTGTTGCATAAAGCCACGGGTGGACCACCGGGCAGGCCAGTTCGATATGTGCCATGCCGTCTTGGAGCTGAGTTTCCCAGCGCCAGTCATTTGCCGACGGACCGTAGACACAGCGACGATTCATTGATCCAAAAATCCGTTCGCAGAAGAGTCCTCCTTCGACCGGGTTACCGTTCGCGTCGAAGGTTGCCGATTGCATGATTTCGCCCGAGGACCAACTGCGAATCTCGTCTGACGACGCGAACGTAAAGCGAAGCGAAGTTATGTCATGCATGAGCGTGTGAGTCCTAAGCTACTCGTGTTTTGAGCAAATCGATCTTGCTCTTTGTGACTTGCCTTCATCAATTCACCTGGTCGCGGCTGATCGTAGAAACTCACCTAGGCACTCTGGTGTCGTGTAATCCACAAGTCGATGTCCGCCCTGTCGCAATCGCACGATCGACGCCTGCTCTTGCACGACAAGCCGCATGTAGAGTTCCTGATTGGCTGGGTGGTTGCACACAGCGTCGTGTGGACCGCAGTAGAGCTGGAGCGGTTGCTTCCAGTGGTCCGGACGTTCGAAACTCGCTGGAATTGCATCCGCCCCGAAAGCGGCACCACCTAGGCACCGTGGATCTTGGTGAACGCCGTTCAAAGCGAGCGCCGCTCCTCCCGAGAAGGAGCACACGTAAAAGGGCAATTCACTCCAAGGATTCAACAGCTCAGTGAGAACATGTGCATTCCAGTCCCGCAACGCGTCGGGCTCGCGCACAAACCGGTTGTACGGTACATCATACGGGGCGCTAATGTGTACAAGAGTGATCGGACGCACGCCGACGTGATTCAATACCGAGTTGAATACTGGGATCAGTGTTTTGCCTCGCTCGATGTACTCTTCGTCATCCACACCAGAGCCACCAAAAAAGACGACCAGCCCGGCAGACATTTCTGAGAGTTCGAATACATCGGCATGAGCCATTCGGCCGAGAATGTGACTCTGGATACATCGTTTGTACGCGTTCACTACCACGGACCTTCTCCCAGTAACAAACGAACCGCACATGTTGAAGCACGGTCAACTTATCCCCACCAGACCACGTCCATGCGACCGGCTAACTGGACTACGCCACTTTGGAGTTTCCTTCGAGGATTTGGTACCGGCGAACTCAAAGTGACGTTGTCCAGCTAAGCTGCAAATAAACTGCCGCGCCAGCTCCCGACGTCTTCTACGGTTAGTTTCTGTTGGACGACCGCATAGGACGAAAGCGTATGACGAAGGCAGGCAGGGGGGCAAACTCGCAAATTCCTCGAATGCGCGAATTTCGACTCCCCGGAGAGCACACATAGCTCGCTATAGTGACAAACTGGCTTTTGGCCCATTATGACGCAATGTCGGGCTCGATGCCTACGTGATCGTCAGATGCGAACCTCCGAAAGTGTGGGGAAAACCGATGGCTGAGAGTATCCGATACCTGATCTTCCAGAATCGCGAGAAGGAGTTTTGCGATCTGATTGAAGAACTGTGGACTTATCGTTTG
>JAGQPK010000237.1 GCA_020426755.1 Planctomycetales bacterium | reverse complement strand
GCCAACGCGGCATCGACGGAAGTGACTTGGTCGAAATCGGAACGGGGAGCATGCCAACATGGGTTCCTGATGGCAAGTCGACTAAACTGTGGCGCACGATACGCGTGAACGCGTCCTGCGCCGATACGCAGCAATTTCCACATTCACCGACCGGAGGCACTTAGGGTGATTCGCACAAGCCGGATTAAATGCTTTTCGTTCATCGCGTCCGCACGCTGCTTGGTGATTCTACTGATCGCGATGTCCTTGAGTTTTGATGGCACACCGGGGTGGACTGACGAACCGGCGTTCGATCTCGCGGATGGAGCGTCGCAGTTCACTTGCCGTGAGCGTGTTGGTCACTTTGATATCAACGGTATGTGAAGTATTTTTTATCTTGACTTCACGGTCACCTTATCGACCAGCGGTAAACTTCCTGCAACGGATGACGAGTTTGCCGTTTTCGTTTCTGCATCGTCATGCCGTCCAGTAGCTTCAACCGGAGTGATGTGTGATGCGATCAGCTTTGTATTACGTGGCCGTGATGGCGGTTTCGGCGAGTGTCTTTGTCCGCAATGTTGGTGCGGAAGAAGAAGTGATTCCTCTTGGTAAACTGCCGCAAAGCATTTTGGAAACCGTTCTCAAGGCGTTTCCCGAAGCGGATGCCATTCTTGGAGCTTCGAAAGAACCCGACGAGGAAGTCGCTGACGAGATGGTCTACGAAGTCACTGTCCAAGTACGTGGCAGGAAGATTGATGTGACGGTGGACGAAGAAGGTGAGATCGAACTACTGGAAAAGGAAATCACCCTCAACGAACTACCGAAAGCGGTGACCGAATCGCTGGCAAAGCTGTATCCTGAAAGCACATTGGAATCTGCCGAAGGAGTCTATGAACTCGAAGACGGCGAACAGGAGCTTGAGTTCTATGAAGTACAACTCAAGGCTGCCGATGGCAAGGAAGTGGAAGCAAAGATCAAGGCCAACGGGAACATTGCCAAGGACGATGACGGCGACGATGAAGGTGAGGAACAGAACGAAGATAAAGAATGAGCGTTGCCTTCTAAACGCCCATTGGCCGGAGGAATTTGTAATCGAGATAGGGAGTGCCAATGGGCGTCCGTATTTTAGTGATTGAAGACGAAGATGAGATCGCCGACTTCCTCGTGCGTGGTTTGCGTGAAGAAGGTTTCACGGTGGAAAGGGCCGAGGACGGAAAAGTCGGTTGGCACTATCTACAAGGAAGTGGCTGGGATGTCGTCTTGCTTGACTGGTGGCTTCCGGCCACGGACGGGCTGCAACTTCTGCAACGCTTTCGGCAGCAGGATCAAGTCACGCCAGTGCTCTTTTTGACTGCCAAGGATGCTGTGTCAGACCGAGTACGAGGACTTGACAACGGAGCCAACGACTACCTTTGCAAACCGTTTGCTTTCGAGGAATTACTTGCCCGTGTGCGTGCATTGGTTCGCAGCCACGGTCAACCAGCGACGACTCTATCGTATCAAGATGTGCAGATTGACTTGGCAACCCAACGTTCGGAACGTAATGGAAAGCGACTCGACTTGACTGCTAAAGAGCAAGCACTGCTCGTCTTCTTCCTGCGTCACCCCGGCGAAGTCTTGAGCCGCACTCGCATTTACGAACAGGTTTGGGACGAACGATACGATGGATTATCCAACACGCTGGAAGTGCATGTCAAAGAACTTCGGAGAAAGCTGGAGGCCCATGGTCCCCGCATGATCCATACGCTCCGCAACCGTGGATATATACTCGGGGAGTTGCGATGACATTAACGACTCGCCTGTTAGTGTTCGTTCTCGCGATGCTTGGCGTCGTGTTGATCGGATTTTCGACGGCTCTGTATTTACTCGCCGATAATTACCTGCACCGGCAGGTGAACGACAGGTTGGAAACGGTTCTTCACACCGTCAGCGGTGCCATTGAAAGCAGTTCCGACGGAGTCGAATGGGAACCGGTTGAACGGCAACAAAGCTTTCGGCATCTGACGTTTGACGATGAAGTCGCATGGGTTGTCGCTGACGGGAAGGGGCAGATTGTTGCGCGCTCAAACGGCATCATGACAGAGTCATTCCTTAACGATCCGGGGACATCTCTAAGTTTCGACCAGGCACGGCATCACGATTTTCGATGGAGTACAGCGGCATGGGAAGCGGGACAACGGTGGATTCATTCCAGTCAGCACGATGTCGAACAGTCACGTTCGGTGCAACAGGATGAAGGGACGTTCTACAACTCGCTTTCGATCACAGTGGGTGTAACTCTGGGGCCGATGAGGGCAACTTTGAATCGACTCGCGTACTCGTTGATCGCTCTGTCCTTGACTATTTGGGTGAGCGTCTTCTTCGTTGGACGCTACGTGTGCCATCAGGCATTGTCGCCAGTCGGACGAATGGTGATAGGGATTAGTGAAATCAATGTCGATGATCTGAGTGTGCGTCTGCCAATGCTGCGGAGCAAAGATGAACTGGACGAACTAAGCCGAGCCTTCAATACGATGTTGGATCGGCTACAACTTTCGTTTGAACAGCAAAGACGATTCACCGGCGATGCGTCCCATCAACTGCGAACACCGTTGACCGCAATTTTAGGTCAGGTTGACGTGGCACTGCGTCGGGAGCGGACTGCTGACGAATACAAACGCACGCTCACAACCATTCATGAGCGAGCTACCCATCTGGCTCAAATGGTTGAGTCTCTCTTGTTTCTGGCTCGTGCCGATACAGACTCGCCGGTGCCAGTATCAGAGATTATTGACGTGACGACTTGGTTGCCGCTTCATCTCGAAACGTGGTCTCAGCATCCCAGATTCAAGGAGATTAAATCTGCGTCTCCGGCCGCTCAGCGGCTCGACGTTCTTGTTCAGCCGATCCTGTTGGGCGAAATACTCGACATCTTGCTGGATAACGCCTGCAAATACAGCGAGCCGGGGACGCCGATTAGTCTCCAATGCGGTCAATCTGAGCAACAGGTTTGGATGACTGTCGAGGACCAGGGCTGCGGAATCGACGCAGCAGAAATCGGCAATGTGTTCAAACCCTTCAGCCGGACTCCTGAAAGCCGTCGTCGAGGAGTTGATGGAGTCGGCCTGGGGTTGCCCATTGCCAAACGTCTCGCAGAACGATTCGGCGGCGACTTGACGGTGAAAAGCGAACGACAACAGGGTTGTTGTTTCAAGCTCTCACTTCCCGCGACCAACGGCCACGATGGTGATGCATTGTAACTGAAGCGGCTTGAAACGAAAAAGGACGCACTACCATGACGATGATGGCCGAACGCTGGTCCGTCAACGGCTTGCACCGAACGGGCCACGGCCAGCAACGCAAAACCGAAGCTCGTCAACTCAGCGATCCTGTTATTCGTAATTCATATGGATGCTTCCGTGCTCTCCCATAAGCTATTGCCAGGCCAGATGTCACCTTCGTCGAACCACTGGCCGGCGCCGTCACCTTTGGGGCGACCGACTGCACGGGGCTGCGTGCGACTTGCGTTGACGAGCCGTTGCCGTTGTTGCCATTCACGCGTCAGGCTGATCAGGTTGGGGCGCGTCGGCTTCTCGCGCGAGCAATCTAAAGTTGCGCTGCGCCGAGACGCAATTCGGATCGATGGCGATGGCATTGATATAACATTCGCGAGCTTCGTCCGTTCTGCCTGCGTCGGCGAATGCCGTCCCGAGGTTGACGAAAGCAGTCGCGCACGGATCAATTGAAAGCGATTGTTCGAAACACATAATCGCCGCCTCAAGGTCGCCTCGTTCGCGCTGCAACAACCCCATTCCGGTATAGGCATGCCAGCTTTCCGGGGCAAGCGTCAGAACCTGCCGATAACAACGCAGGGCGTCTTCATACTTGCCTTGTGCGGCCAAAGCTTCGGCGAGCCCGATCGCCGCATCGACGTTGTTCGGATCGATTCTCAACCCGCGCGAGAATGCCGCGGCGGCTTCCGCGGAGCGGCCCAACGTCCTCAGTACGCGTCCCAAATTGAAGTAGGCTTTGCCGTAGGTCGGGTCGGCGGCGACAGAGGCGCCATAGCATTGGATCGCGCGGTCAAGATCTCCTTGTTCGCGAAGCACATTGCCGAGGTTGTTGTAGGCTCCAGCGTGCGACGGATCGAGCGCAACAGCCTGCTCGAAGTAGTCGCGAGCTTGGACGAACTCTCCTGCCAGCGCCTTCGAAAGCCCCAAATTGTTGAGCGACTTCGCAGAACGGCGGTTGCTTGCCGCGTCGCTACGCAGTGCCTCGGGCATCGCGAGCGGATCGGTCGAAGGGTTGTCCTTTCCAGCGTGCGTATCGTGAAGAACTGCTCTCGCAAGCGAGCACCGCCGCAGCTTCCCCGCATACTCGAAGGAAAACTGCCGCGCATAGGTGGTCGAGGCAAAGCTGAGCGCCTTCGGCCGTCGCACACCGGGCAAAACCGCAACGTCGAACAATTCTTCAATCTCGCTTTCGATCCGCACCCAGTGAACTACGGCGCCGCTTGTCAAATCGATGAGCTGCAATCCGCACCTCGAGGCGGCTCCACGTGCTTCGAGGTTTTTCTGCAGCGGCAAACCCTGAAAAGCGTGTTCACGGCGCGGTTTGGAGAGACCGACCACCGCATAGCCGCCATAGATCGCCAGCCCTCGCGCGTAACCGGGGACGAAGGCGACCTCCTCGAACTTCTGACTGACGGGATCGATGTACCCAAGATGACCAGTGCCAGAGTTCAGCAGCCACAGCCGACCTTCGACGACGCGCGGCGAGTGCGGCATCGAAAGTCCTGTGGCGTAGATTTCGTCGCTGCGCACATCGATCACCAGGCCGCCCGAATCGCGAAAGTCGCGCCAGCCGTCGGCGACGTCGCTGCGGGCATGCATCGTGACGAATCGCGGCTCGCCGTCCGACATCGCTAGACCGCTGAGGTGGCAGCGGTCTTCGGGCACGAGTTCACTGATGAACGGCGGTTTCCACAGCGGTCGAAAACTCCGTCGCTCGTCGACGGTCGCTAGGCAACTGAACGCCGTGTTAACGAAAAGTGGTCGGCCCCGGGAATCGACTGATAACTCATGCCCGTCGACCTCTCCGGTTGTGTAGCCGACTCGCGGGACAAACACGCGATCGTAACCGTTGTCATCAACTTGCCCATCGGCCAGATCATTCTCTAAACGCCAAACGGATTGCTCGGTGACGAGCCACATGGTCTGGCCGTCGGTCCAACTGCCCATAGAACGGTCGAAGGCCGCGACGTGCACCGCGGCGGAGCCGTCCGGCTTCGTTCCCAGCATGATCATGCCGCCGACGTGGTAGGTCGTGACCGCCACGCTCAGCTGCGTATCAGCCAACCACTGAATGAACCCGCGCGACGAAAGTAGCTGAAAATCCGGTCGGGAAATCAGAGATTCAGGTGACTTGGCGGTCATAAAGGGTTTGAACGCAAGAGTAAAATCGTGTGACTTGTTAAGAAAATCACGACTGCTTCATTTTCGATACGCGGCGACGATTCTCCAAGGTTCCTGCGGAGCTTAGTAGAAAACCGCCAAATTACAAATAGAATGTCCGTTTCGAAAATGGCGATTTGGGTTTCCCCATGTTGACGGCGCGTTCGTTCCCGACAGCCGCGTCATAACGTGGGCGATGCCCCGGCGATCAAAATAACTGAAAGCTTGAGAGATGAGCAACAAGAAGCGTAAAGCGCAGCAGCATCGTGTTTCGGGCCGAGTCGGTCGCAGGCGGCAGCTGCGCTGCGAGCCCTTGGAATATCGTCAGATGCTCGCCACGCTGACGGTCAACAGCGCGCTTGACAACGTGAACTCAGGCGACGGCCTGGTGACGTTGCGTGAAGCGATTTTGGCCGCCAACTCGGATTTGACCACGGACTTAAGCCATACGGGCAGCGGCGCCGATACGATCGATTTCGATCCGTCCCTGGCTGGGCAGACGATTACGCTGTCGACCATCGGCGACGGCACGGCCGGACCCAGCGCGCTGCCGATCACGTCCAACGTGTCGATCACCGGCCTGACGGGCAACAGCGGCGTGACGATTGCAGGCGGCGGGGCTGGCTCCAACCTAAGGGCGTTTTACGTCAGCCCCACAGGCGACCTGACCCTCCAGAATCTGACGGTCCGCGATTTTCACCACAAGGGAGGGGACACAGCGTACGGAGGCGCCGCTGCGGGCATAGGCGGGGCCATCTTCAACGCGGGCATCGTCACGTTGGTGGGTTCGACCTTCACAGCCAACTCCGCGCAGGGGGGAAGCATCGTTCAACCTGCCAATCCCCTACTCAATAGCAGTGGCGGTGGCGGATTGGGGGGAAACGGAGGCACTAGTTTAGGACTTAATTCGGGAGGCATACCCAACGGAGGAAGCGTCCTTGGCCCTGGAGTTGTCAACGGCGGCTTCGGAGGCGGTGGCGGCTATGTGGCGTCAGGCAGTCCGGGCGCGGGTGGCTCCGGTGGCTTCGGCGGCGGCGGTGGCGCCGGGGGCATCGTGAATGCTGGCGCGGGCGGTTTTGGCGGCGGTGGTGGAAGTACAAGCGATGCGGGCGTTGGCCAACCCGGCGGATTTGGCGCGGGGGGAGGCGCCACGGCGAGCTTTGTCGGCGGTGGCGGGGGCGCCGGGATGGGCGGCGCCATTTTCAACTACGGCGGGAGCATTACCGTCCTCAATAGTACCTTTGCGCAGAACTCGGCTGTTGCCGGGACCGGATTCCAGAACGGTCAAGCGTTCGGCGGCGCGATCTTCAACCTCAACGGCAATGTCATCACCCTCAATGCAACTCTAGCCAGCAATGTCGCAGCGGATGGCGGCGGCGCTATCTACAGTTTGGGTGACGACGGGATCAGCAGTTCGTCCACGACCAATGGCCCAGCTCTTCCGCAGCAGTCGGCTACTGTACTTCTGAACAACACGATCCTGGCTGGCTCGACGAACGGTGCGGCCAGCGCCGTAACTGACTTTGTCCAGAACATCAACGATTCCGGTGGTGGTACCGGACTGGGTACGGCATCGAGCAGTGGCACGATCAACATCATTCAGACGCCCGCGTTGGGAGCGAATGCCTTTGGAGGTCAGAGTTTTAACGTCGACCCCCAGTTGGATCCTTCCGGTCTGCAGAATAACGGAGGCCCAACGCCAACGCTCGCGCTCACGTCAAGTTCCCCCGCGATCAATACGGGCGCAAACGTCCACGTCGCAAACGGCGGATTGACAACTGACCAACGCGGTGCAGGTTTTGATCGGATCAGTGACGGAACTGCCGACATCGGTGCCTTTGAAGTTCAAGTACCGCTGGTTCTCGTCGTCGACAACACAACCGATAACGGTGCATTGTCCGCATGCACTGCCGCTGCCAACGATTGTTCTCTGCGCGGCGCGATTGCCCGGGCAAATGGTGTTGCCACCAACGACACGATCAATTTTGCCGCAACCGTTTTCAACGTCGCGCGAACGATTATCGTCTCCAACGGTGAACTCATTGTCACCAATAACGGCGGTCTCACCATCAACGGTTCCGCCGCGAATCTCTTAAACATTTCGGGCGGTGGCGGTTCCAGTCGCGTCTTCAATT
>JAGQPK010000236.1 GCA_020426755.1 Planctomycetales bacterium | reverse complement strand
CGTGTGCCAAGATCCGACCATAGTCACCCCAAAGCGTTCCTGGGGCGATCTGAAAGAAGACTTGGGACATCGCATTCGAAACCTTGGGATGACGGAAATCGATAATAAACAGATGATCGCAACTTGAGTTGACGTTATCGATTGTACTGTAACGAGACTGGCGAGGCATGGCCTCTGGGAAGCGACTGATTCAATCCAGCGAGTGTCTGTCAGAATTGCCGTTTGTCGGCGTTGGGTCACGTGTCGGTGGTGTGACCATCGTTCAAATGTCGCTACGCGACAAACGTGGCGTTACACTTCTTTCCCCAGCGATAAATCGCCGGGCTACCGTCAACATTCGCTCCGCGATGAATACCCGATTGCTGTGCGGTAATCGCTCCGAGCAGGTCACCGAGTTCGTCACACAACGAGACACGGTCGCCTGTTCCTTTTCGCGACTTCTGCGTCTTTCGCGGTTACTTGCGCCTCGTGTTGCGACGCGGCAATACGCTCTGGCCCGCAAGCAACTCACTATGCCCGCTACGGCCGCACTCTGCGTTGCCGTAACGCCGGAACAACCACCGCGCTGCAGGCCAGCAGTGTCAACGCATTCGGTTCCAGAACCAAGACGTTGACGTGTGACAATCGTTGTCCATCCGCAAAAGTAATATCGAATGACAAGTCGCTGACCAAAAACTCTTGCGAATAGGGAGACTGCAGAATCGGTCCCAGCTCGACGGAAGTGAAGCCCGCCGGATCGTGCTTGAGAATTCGATAGGGGGACTGCAGATCATAGGGGCCATCCAGGTGCTCGGCCAACTGCCCCACAAAGGTGCCGAGGAGAGTTAACCGCGAAAGACGCCTACGCTGCCAAAGACCTGTTGTTTTGGTCTGTCGCCCTGCCTCCGCCGTGGTCAATCTCGCGTCAAGCCAATGCGACATGCGTTGGCGAAGTTAACATGATTGTTCCCAAAGCTGTCCGGCGGGAGTATGCTGGAAACGCGGGCGGAAGTTGGCGATGTGTCTATTTTCCGTTCGTAGTTTGAGTGGCTGGTCGAAAGGGGCAGCGAAAGCGCATGTTTACCTCACTCCGTCGTCTTTCTCGGTCGAAGTGCCAACCACAGCGGCGGGAACAGTGGAGGCAAACGCCCCCAAATGCCGAGCTTTTGGAGTCTCGTTGGTTGTTAGCAGCCGCACCGCTTGCGCTTAACGATTCCTATCTTGTCAGCGAAGATTCCGTCTTGGCTGCGGGTGTCGAGACGCCGTGGACCGAAAAGATCCTCGCCACGCAACCTTTGCACTGGTGGACGTTTGAGGAAACGTCGGGCACCACGATCAAAGACTACGGTTCGGCACCCGGCGATGGCACGATTGAGGGCGGCGTGACGCTTGGGCACGACGGGCTCATCGGGCACGCTGCGCACTTCGACGGAACGGGGTTTGTCCGCATTGGACAGGGATACCTGAACACAGATTGGACCGTTGAGACGATACTCAGCGTGGAACTCGATCAAGGTGTCGTGCATAGCGTGCTGGGGTCGCCTTCTGGTGACATTTTCAACGGCGCTGCTGCGATTCATCCCGAGCAGTACCCGGACACCGGATCCTGGGGCTACACGTTGTACGGTGCGGCGAATTGGAGTTTCCAGGTGCCGTCTCCTACTAGGCTGGCATACGCCGCATTGGTCGGAACACCTACGGGAGTTGACTTGTACATTGACGGAGAATTCGCAGCTCATCAGGATCCAATTGTGTCATTGCCGCTGCATGTCATCGGGGCCGGGCACGCGAGAGACACGGTGGGCGAAGGGTTCGATACACTGCACGGTTTAATTGACGAGTTGGTGGTTTACGATCGGGCGCTTGCCGCCAACGAGATTGCACAACACTTTCAAGCGATGCAGGAAACGGCCGGCGGAGTGATCATTGCTAGCGACGGTGTGTTGGCGAACGATACGGATGCGGATGGCGATGTGCTCACGGCGCGTCTCGTTACTGGCACGACACACGGTCGACTCGAGCTTCACGACGACGGTGCCTTCTTCTATTTTCCGGACGTAGATTTTCACGGGGCCGATCAGTTCACGTACGTCGCGTCGGATGGCCAGCTAGAGTCCAACTCGGCAACGGTCACGATTACGGTAAGCTCCGTCAATGATCCGCCCGTGGCCATCGACGACCGCGCGTATGCGGTGGCGCAGGATAAGCCGTTGTCGATAACCGCTGCGGCCGGTGTGTTGGCTAACGATTTCGACGTCGATCAAGATCCGCTAACTGCCGTGTTAGTCACGCCACCTGTTTCCGGAACAGTCGAGTTGCAGGCCGACGGGGCATTTGTGTACACGTCGCGCCCCGGCATGGTCGGTCGAGATCGTTTCGCTTATCGCGTTTCCGATGGCCAGTCGGAATCGGAGGTAGCATACGTGTCGATTCGAGTACTCGGCGGGGCCGCGACGGGTTCACTTGCCAGCGACGACTACTACACCGTTGCCGAAGATCAAATGCTTGAGATTGGCACCAGTCCTTGGCTCGACCTACTGCACGTTCCCTTGGCCGTGAATTCGTTGGCTTACGACGCGGTGGGCGAGCGACTATTGGCTACGGTCCCAGCCGGTGCCGGTCCGCGCGGTGGCACGTTGACTGAGATCAATCCGAATACCGGTGAGCTTGGAGAATCGCTGCCGTTGCCGGGAGGACTTGGGCAACTTGTGATCTCAGACGACGGCGAGACAGCACATGTCGTGGTGGATGATGGTCTCTCGGTGCAACTCGTCGATTTGGTAACCATGACGCTAGGCCCGAAAATCACGTTCGGTGATCGAGTCGTCGTACGCGACATGATCGGGATTCCCAGTCGTCCGCGTGCGGTTGCGATTACTTCGTGGGATCTCAATATCAGCCAACCGACTGGGACTTATATCTTTGAAAATGGAATCAAGTTGCCGGCCGGTGGCGGAGGCACTCTGTTGGCGGTTGACGAAGCGGGGCAACACGTTTTCGGCTACGACAACTGGTTAACGAGTTTCGAGTTCTGGGTATATGAAGTTGATGACAATGGCCTACACGCAGTCGAAAACTACCCGTGGGGCAGCATGCTGAGTGGGTTTATCGACACCATGCAGTATGCGCAAGGCCACTTGTTCACCAGCGGGTTTGCTGGTGGCATCGTGAACATGGAACGACAAGAGCTTGTGGGAACTTTCGCAGGTGGATGGATCTATGATGTCGTATCGAACGAGAACGCGCTCTACTCATTCGACGATCAAACGCAGCGCTTTTACAACTACGATTTGACGACCTTCCAACAACGCTCGTCCATCGAGATCCCCCACGTGGGCGTAGTGCGGCATGAGTTGACGCGCTTTGGCAGTGATGGGCTGGCGCTTCACAACGGTACCGAACTCATCCTGATTCGCAGCGACTCCCTTTTCGGCATTGAGCGACGCGGTGTCATGCGGAATGATGCAGTACCGACGGACCAGCACCCCGTCGTGCAACTCGTCGAGAACGTCGAGCACGGTACGTTGGACTTGCATGCCGACGGTACGTTCACTTACCAACCCGCCTTGAATTACCACGGACCGGACAGATTTCGCTATGCGTTCGTGGATGAAACTGGCACGAGCCATACCGCATCCGTCAATCTCACCGTGACGCCGGTCAACGATCTGCCGGTCGCTGCCGATGATTTCTACGTACTACCAGCATCTGGGCCGCTGTTGGTTGATGCGGCCGCCGGCCTGTTGGCCAACGACGCCGATTCGGCTGATGGCGACACGTTGAGCCCGATTGTTGTTCGACAGCCGCGTCATGGCCGACTGATCCTACGGGCCGACGGCTCATTTCGATATCAACCGGATGCCACGTTTGTTCTTAGCGATGACTTCAGTTACCAGGCAAGCGACGGTTACGGGCTGTCGGAAGTGAAGTCGGTTGAGATTCGGCTAGATGTACCGGCGATCGAAGTGGGACACCATGTTCTCGAAGCCAATCTGCCGAACCAACGGATCGACATCTATGTGACGGGCGGTCAACTCGTCTCTGGCATTGACCTCTATGCGGAAGTTGGCGACGGCGGACCCGAACGCGCGGCGCTCGGTCTGCCTGCCGGCCACGACGGGCCAGCGGTGAGCCACGTCGAGTTGAAACAAGGCACGATCTTTGCCGACATCCCGGATGGAGCGACGAACCTAGGATCCTTGCCACAATTGGCCAACTGGTCAATTGCGGTCTCGGCTGGCGGCAGCGTGCCGGCTGCCGGCCTGTTGGCGAGTCTCACGATTGACACGACGGGTTTCTTTGCAGGTGAGTGGGATTTGTCGCTAACTGGCATCCTGCCAGAGTATTCACTGGGACCGCTGGATACGCGGTTTGCCAATATGTTGGCATATGTTGTCAACGGCTCGATCTCGATCGTGCCGGCCACTGTGCTCGGTCGCTACACGTTCTACAACAACTCGAGCTGGGACGGGTATGACGCCACGGCAAATGCCGCTGACGATGCCGCGATAGCCCGCGACAAACACGCCTTACTGCCGGGAGCTACCGCCTCGTTCGCAAATTACACCAGTTACAGCCGGGGACTAAACGGCGTGGCCATCGACATCGATGGCTTGCCCTTGAATGCGAACTTGACTGCAAATGATTTCATTCTGCGAGTCGGACAGCAATCCGATTTGAATCAATGGCTACCGGCACCGACGCCGACGGTAACGATGCGTCGAGGACAAGGAATCAATGGTTCCGACCGCGTGATGCTTGCCTGGCCGGATAACGCAATTCAGAATGCTTGGCTAGAAGTCAGGCTGAAGTCGGGAGCCAGTACGCTGTTAGGCGATGACGACCTGTTCTATTTTGGCAATGCCGTTGGCGAAACGGGGACCGTGGCCGGTAACACCTTTGTAACTTCGATCGACGTAATTGGAGCACGTGACAATCAGCGAGGACCGTTCGATTTGGCCTCGATCGAAAACGTGTACGACTTCAATCGCGATCGTCTTGTCTCATCGACGGACGTGATCATTGCCCGCGATCACCAGTCAGGCGCCCTGACGTCTCTGCCGCTGATCACGGTTCCGCTTTCAGTTGGCGCGACGGTCGCCGCAGGTATCGCGCAAGAAACAGCGTGGCCAGCGGACGAACGCACCATGGCGGCGAATGTGCCCACTGCTTGGCCGCTGGGAGATGTGAATTTCGATGGACGTTTTGATTCGAGCGACCTTGTTGCCGTATTCCAACGAGGCAAGTTCAATGCAGATCAGTCGCTACAAGATGCGACCTGGGCGGACGGTGATTGGGACGGTGACGGAGATTTCGACCTCGAGGATTTAATCGCGGCGGTCGCCAGCGAGCGCATATTGCGCCGCGGAGCATTGGTCTGAACGATGGCGAGTCGATCCTGCCGGCGACATACGAATCCAAGCAGGCCAAACCCACTACAAATGAACCTTCGACCGCCCAGCGTGGACCGGAGATGCCAACCTGGACGGCCAATTTAACACGCGAGATCTGATGGTCGTGTTTCAGGCGAGCCGATACGGATCAGCGTCGGTGGGAAATACAACTTGGCCAGTGACGAGTGGAAAGCAGAGAGTTCCTTGGCGACGACCGACTTGACGTGTGACTTTCAGGATAGTGGCTTTGAAGTCGGGAATTGAACGGTGACCAACGCCGTTTCTGAATTGCATTGATCGGCGTGGACCTTTGCGGTTAAATGCACTTGGGTTCGCCTGTTCCGTCGTCCATAATGCGGTCGCGCACGGCATGCGTGGCCATGCGTCAACTTGCATCAGCCGAAACGCGAACCGCGCGTAACTCACGATCGGACGCCTTGCTTCGCCGTGTCTTGGCGTGGATGGGCGCAAATCACCAACGGCAGTCAGTTGCTGGCCAAGCTAGTGCTGCAATGTTGCGAATTGCACTACGAGTGGTCGCGACGCGTGTTTTAACAGGACGAAACTCAATGTTCGATTAGCGACAATTACGACCTCGTCAAATGTGCCTCCATTTCCCCTAGTTTTATTGGAACGTCGCGACATGATATTTCGAGCCCTTTTGTTCTGCTTATTAGCGGCTTCGCTTTCTGCTGGGGGAGCCAACGCAGATGCGATTTTCCACAATGGCCGAATCTTGACGATGGCAGGCAACGAACCGGCTTACGTTGAGGCGCTGGTTGTGAAGGACGGCAGGATCGCCTTCGTTGGCGAGGTGGAACGAGCGATGGCCATGAAAGTGGAAGGAACAAGAGTCGTCGACCTAAACGGCCAAGCTCTACTTCCAGGGTTCATCGACGGTCACAGCCACTATATCAACTCGTTGTTGGTCGCAAACCAGTGCAAGCTCTACGCGCCGCCGTCAGGACCTGGTGTCGACGTGCCCAGCATCATTGCCGAACTGAAGAGCTTTGCTGAGAAGCGTAACATTCCTCCAGGCGAGTTGATCATGGCGTATGGCTATGACGACACGGTTATGCCCGACGGTCGGTTGCTCAATCGGGACGATCTTGACGCGGCCTTTCCGAATAACCCAGTGCGTGTCGATCACGTCTCGATGCACGGTGGCGTGATGAACAGTCTCGCGTTGAAGAAGTACGGGATCTCCGCGGAGACGAAGACTCCGCCAGGCGGCATCATCGTCCGCAAGCCCGGCACGCAAGAACCGTGGGGGCTCATCATGGAAACCGCTTTCCTGCCGGTCTTTGAGCAGACGGATCCGATGACGGCCCAACAGGAGATTGATTGGACACGCGCGGGGCAGATGCTGTTCGCAGAGGCTGGCATCACGACGGCTCATGAGGGCGCCACACATTTGCCCCAGTTACAGACGATCCAGCGAGCTTCGGAGGCAGGCGCCAATCTGATTGATGTCGTTGCTTACCCGTTCATCACGGAGGTGGACAAGGTTCTCGCCGAGTTTCCCCTAGCGATGTGGGGCAAATACCACAATCGTTTCAAGGTGGGCGGAGTGAAGATTACTCTCGACGGTTCGCCACAGGGCAGAACGGCTTACTTCACATCACCGTATCTGACCGGTGGGCCAGGAGGTCAACAGAATTGGTCCGGCGAACCGATGGCGCCGCAGCGGATTGCCAATCAGTTGGTGAAGAAGGTCTATGACATGCAAGTCCCTTTGATCATTCATTGCAACGGTGACGCAGCGATCGATGCGTTCCTGGAAGCCATTGAATTCGCTAGGCAGGGTGATTTTCAACGCCCCTGGAACGTAACGACAATCCACACTCAATTCCTTCGTAAAGATCAGATTCCCAAATTCGTTCAATACAACATCCGGCCTTCGTTTTATACACTGCACACGTTTTACTTTGCTGAAGCGCACATCGCGAATCGTGGTCGTCAGCAAGCGATGTATATCAGTCCGATGCGAGATGCAATCGACGCCGGGCTGCGTCCATCCAATCACACCGACTTCGTCGTCGCACCACTCGACCAGATGATGATGCTTTGGTCCGCTGTAAATCGAGTCTCGCGTGGCGGGGCGGATGTTGGGCCTGATCAACGCGTGAGCGCCTACGAAGGTCTGAAAACAATGACTGAGTGGGCGGCCGAACAATACGGCGAAGAGGACTTGAAGGGTACTCTCGAGGTGGGCAAACGCGCTGATCTGGTGGTCCTCGACA
>JAGQPK010000235.1 GCA_020426755.1 Planctomycetales bacterium | reverse complement strand
TCCGGACACCCCGTTCGATCAAACGCCGCGCTAACAGTGCACTGTGCGCATACGTGCCGGGTTCGTTGACTTTCGGACCGTACATTTCGAGTGTCGCTGCCGACTCGTCGCGAATGTCAGTCAAGTCCGGCACGCTCGTCTGCATGCGGAACGCCATTTCGTATTGAGCGATCCGCGTCTGAATCTCGGGGTCGCCATATCGACCGAGACTACGTTGGTTGAGTTGATTGAGTGCGTCGAGCATGGTGCGCCGATCACTCCCGGACACACCGGGGGGATTCGGTAGATAGAGTACCGGGTCGCCCGATCCACGCAATGCGACTCCATTGAAGCGTGTGGGGAGAAAGCCGCTGCCCCACATGCGGTTGTAAAGCGCCTGGCCGTTGCTGTCGCTGGGAAATTGCGGTGTGAAAACGACGAACGCAGGCAGATCATTGTTCTCACTGCCCAAGCCGTACGCTAACCACGATCCGATGCTGGCTTTGCCTGGTACTTCCGAACCGGTCATCACAAACGTACAGGCGGGATCGTGATTGATCGCATTCGTATGGACACTCCTAATCAGAGTGATCTCATCGACAATCTGCGAGGTGTAGGGCATCAGATCGGTGTTGACCCAGATGCCCGCCTGACCCATTTGGCGGAACGTGAACTTGCTGGGGGCGATGGGAAAGCGAGTCTGGCCGCTCGTCATCGTGGAGAGACGTTGTTCGCCGCGCACGCTGGGTGGCAGGTCCTGGTCGAATAGGTCGTGCAGACCGGGCTTGTAGTCCCATGTATCGAGTTGTGAGGGAGCACCGTTGAGATGCAGATAGATGATCGCTTGTGCGGTCGGGTTGAAGTGTGGCATACCGGGCAGCGGCGGATGGACTCGTGATGGTCCCGCTGCGTGCGCGCTTGTACTGGCCAACAAGCCGCCCATCGCGACAGTTCCCATACGCAGTCCCAGGTCGCCAAAAAACTGCCGGCGCGTCTGCTGGACATGATATTCAAACAGCGGGTCCATAGTCATGACTTCAATTGCGGGTGAGCGTTTCGTCTAAATTGAGCAGCATATTGGCCACGAGCGTGTATGACGCAAGTGTGTCAGCTGGGAGGGTTGCATCTGGTTTCGATTCACCATTCCCAATCAGTTGCTGAGCGGCGGCCAAATCGGCTGCATAGCGATTGGTATGCGCGGTCAGCTGCGCTTGCACAATGGCCAGTTCTTCTGCGGCGGGCTCACGTGTTAACAACAAGCGATAAGCCCAGGCGATGCGTGACTCCGCCGAATTGCCGCCTTCACGCAACATTCGCGCGGCCAGCTCTCTCGCGGCTTCGACATGTTGCACGTCGTTCATCAATTGCAATGCCTGCAGTGGCGTGTTGCTCCGCTCGCGCCGCGTACAGAACTGTTCACGATTCGGTGCATCGAAGTTCGAAAGAAACGGCGCCGGGGCCGTGCGCTTAATGAACGTGTAGATACTACGGCGGTACAAAGCGTCCCCGTGGTCTTGTGTATAGAAACGAGTATTCGAACCGGCGAACCCGACGGGTTCCCAGATGTTCTCTGGTTGGTAAGGTTTAACGCCCTTGCCGCCCATCGTCAGGTTGATCAAGCCGCTCACGAACAACGCGTTATCACGAATCTGCTCGGCGTCCAAACGCAATCGCGGTCCACGTGCATACCAACGATTCTCGGGATCACGCGCCAATAACTCGGGCGAGACTTGCGACGTTTGTTGAAAAGCGTTCGACGTAACCAGCAGTCGCATGAGTTGCTTGACATCCCAACCGGAACGTTGGAACTCAATGGCCAGCCAGTCGAGCAGCTCCGGGTGACTGGGCATTTCACCTTGCGAGCCGAAGTCATAACTCGTTTTTACCAAGCCCGTCCCGAACACCTGTTGCCAGAAGCGGTTGACCGTCACACGCGCGGTGAGCGGATGTTCGGGGGCGACGAGCCAGCGCGCCAGATCGAGTCGCGTGGCTCGGCCATTGGCACCGGTGGCGGTCAGCGGCGGCAGGACGGCCGGCACCGCAGGCTGCACGCCTTCTCCCGGCTTGTCATAAGCACCCCGCAGCATCACGAACGCGTCACGCGGCTGATCGAGATCTCGGTAGACGAATGTGCTGGGAATGGACGCTTCCAGCGCCGTTCGCTCGGCCTGCAGTCGTGCCAGTTCCGCCTTCGGCTGTGCTAGTGATCGCTGGGTATCGGCGCAGACGTTGATCAGATAGTGGTTAAGCAGCCGACGCCTTGCCTCGACGGATGCCTCGGCTTGCGGCCCACGTTTGGCCAGGTCCGCCAACTCGCCGCTCAATCCCGGTGTGTCTTTGCCTGCGACGCTACGCCACCAGGCTGCGAATGAACGGAGCGGATCGTTTGCCGGATCGCTAGTCCCGCGAATGCCCACCTGATCCCAGGCGACGTGTCCACCGAACTGTGTCAGCGCAAATCCCGTCAACGCGTCACCGGCGTTTAGGCCCAATTGTTCGACGGGGACTTCCAGTCGAGTCCACTCGCCCAGTGCCGGCAACTCTCCTTGATGAACTCGTTCCGTTGTATTCGCAGCGCCCCACGGAATCACGTCGTAGTCACCCCAGACCGCGCGGTGCATCCAACCATCGCGATAGTATTGCAGCATGATCGCGCGCGGCGGATTCTGTGGATCCAGCCAGACATGAGCGAACAACGCGGCCTGCGCGGGAATCACGCGAGGTGTCGACGCCTGATCCCACACGTCTTGTGCCAATCCCGTGTCAGTGCGATGCAGGGCCAGTTTGCCTGCGTACACTGCCTGCTGCTCCGACTCGCCCGCGAATCTCGTTGGCTGGGCGTTGGTTGTCACCTTGCCGTCCGTCGGAAACGCATCGTCCAGCAGCATGATCTCGACTGGCGCCGGCGGCGGTGAGGTTTCGGCCGTGGCAGGATCGAGATAGTTCTCTTGTTCCGCAAGCTGTTCGAGCGCAATCTTTCCTTCCTCGATCAACTTCGCATACATCGCTAGCTTCGACTTCGCTTCGGGCGTCTCCAGCTTGAGCACCGGTTGCGTCAACAGGGCGTTGCCGTCCATGGCGGGATCGGCTGCCGAGTTGAAGAAGGCGTACATCGCATAGAATTCACGTTGCGAGATGGGATCAAACTTGTGATCGTGACAAACGGCACAGCCGCCCGTCAGGCCCATCCACGTTTGCACCATCGTGCTTGTGCGATCCACCGCGTACCGGTAAAGCAATTCGGCATTGATCGATCCGCCTTCGCTACTCGTAACATTGCAGCGATTGAAGCCCGTTGCCACGAGCTGTTCCTGCGTTGCGTTCGGCAGCAAATCCCCCGCCAATTGCTCGATGGTGAACTGATCAAACGGCAGGTTGCGATTGAACGCTTGAATCACCCAATCGCGATAAGCCCATGTCTGACGCTCGTTGTCCAAATGCATCCCGTGCGTATCGGCATAGCGCGCGACGTCCAGCCAGTGCCGCGCCATCTCTTCACCATAGCGGGGTGATTCGAGATACCGGTCGACCATCCGTTCATACGCACCCGGGCCATCATCGGATAAGTAAGCCGCGACGTCGGCCGGTGTCGGTGGCAATCCAGTCAACGTGAATGCGATGCGGCGAATGAGCGTCTGACGGTCAGCACGCTCCGACATCGATAGGTGTTCTTGGACCAACTTGGCTGACAAGAACGCGTCAATCTCATTGACGCTTGATGCCAATTCGGCTGCTGGTGAAACTGCTTGCGGCGGCTCGAATGACCAGTGCTTTTCGTACGACGCACCCTGCTCAATCCAACGCCGCAAGGTAGCACGCTCTGCATCCGTCAATTGCTGCGGCGCATCGGGCGGCGGCATCTGTTCGTCCGGATCATCGCTGGTGATGCGTTGCCACAAGAGGCTGGCGTCTGGATCACCGGGCACGATTGCGGCGCCGGAGCCCTGGTCGTGGAATGCGCCCTCAGCGGTATCGAGCCGCAAATCGGCTTGGCGATGCTTGGCATCGAGACCGTGACAGGCAAAGCATTTGCTAGACAGAATCGGCCGGATGTCGGCATTGAAGTGTAACGCCGAAACGTTCTCGTCGGCGCTGGCAGACGAAACCAGTGCGACGGCGATCATGCAAACAGCTAAACGTAGTCGATCGAGGCGCAGGATGGATGTGAGGAAGCACATCAAGCCGAATCTCCGGTGGGACGGTTAACTCGCAGGGGATGCGAGGGAGGTCTACAGTATACCGGAGCTCAAGGCGTGAGCAATTAAAGAACTGCGTGCTGATTGGGCTGTTTGACGAGTTCGCTGCCACGCGCTAGCGTCGCTTCTCGCCGGCGATTGGCTCTGATATCCACGTAAACCGCGGCTTGCACCTTTCGGCGAACTAGCAATCAGCTTGCCGCACGACCAGCCTATTTCTGTTCGCTCTGCGGCTCCGTCTTGGGGATCTCAATCGCGTCTTCAGGAATGAATTCGCTGAGCGTCGACGGGCAGACTTCCTGACGACCACACTGATGGCAGACGATATGGATCAGCTCGGCACTGCTCAGTCGCAGCCCTTCGCGATCACAAAGCTCAACCAATTGCTGCAAATGAACACATGGCATCTGAATGGCCTCCTTCCTCTGACTACGGGCACGCGCGGCTCTAATCGGGCATTCTAGCCCCGCAACGGGCCAACGGCCAGAGTATTGCCGAGTGCGCCGGCACAGCGTGTGAACGTTAAAGTCGTCGGTGGTTTGGAAGTGAGACCGCGCAGCTATCGCTTTGCACTAACGCTCGTCGTGTTGAAACCGTCAGAACCCAGTCAATTGACGACGGCGAACATGGAGATCGCCAGAGCGGCTGAACGCCACTCGGTTCTGGTGCGTCCGCCCTAAATGAAATCGTTCGCTTCGTTCAAAAGCGGCAGCTGCGCGGCCGCACTCCAAAGAGCTGGCTACTTCAGCAGTCGGATCGTCAGCGGGTAGCGGAACATCTCGTTCTGGCTCGCTTTCAAAGCTGCCATCAGTGTGCACACGACGTGAAAAATCACGATGGCTCCCATCAGCGGCACGACGATCAGCATCCCTAGCCCGAATGTCATGACGCCAAAGGCGATGAGCATCAGAATGTACAGTGAGATCGAGATGTTAAAGTTGATTGCCTCCTTGCCGTGCTCGTTGACGAAATCGGAGGTTTCTCGTTCCAGATACCAGACCACCGCCGGAGCGATGACGCTGCCGATTCCGTTGCCGATATAACCAACAAGTCCACAGAGGTGGCACAGCACGGCCCATTGTTTGGCTTCCATAAGTGTCGTCTCCTATGCGAACGGGGCGATTGAGGGCTTGAATTGTCAATTGATTGCGTATTCGTTCGCCCACGCCAGAAGTTGCCGAAAATCTGGGCGCGAGCTTCGGCGATAAGGTTCGCCGCTATCGCCGAGCGGCGAACTAATCCGCCGTTATCGTCTTTTTGCGAAGTAATGCCAGTGCTTTTCGCCTGAGTCACAGCATTGCGGCCACGCTCACAGCAGCGATCGTAACATGAGCTTCGCGGCGGTGGAGTCTTCAGCGGCAAGCAGAGTCGATGTCTCCGCTAACACTCGATAGTGCTCAGACAGAAACGGCAGGGCACAAGCGAGCGGCAGTTCGTCGCCAATCAATACCGCTGCGATTGCCTCCATTAGTTCATCGATTCCGCTGCCGCAAAGTGTGCTGGTCGCAATGACACGGCGACTCGTCTCCGCAGCAGTCAGGTCCGACACACGCTCTGTCGCGCGTGGCAGATCGCTCTTGTTAACGACCAGGATACTCGCCGGCCACTGTCGTTGGTATTCGGTGACAGCTTCGGCGGACGTGTGCACGTCGATAACGTTTAGCACAAGATCCGCACCGGCAATCTGTTGTTGAGCGTGTTTGATGCCGATTGACTCGAGCGACTCAGCGGCATGTCGCAGACCGGCTGTATCCGTAAGTGTCACTGGCCAGCCGCGAATCGCCGTGTTGGCTTGCACCACATCGCGCGTCGTGCCCGGTTGGTCGTACACAAGTGAGCGTTCGTAGCCCAGCAGTGCATTGATCAAGCTGCTTTTGCCAACATTCGGTGGACCCGCCAGCACAATTTGCCAGGGCGTGACCAGGTGTAGCCCCAGCGGTTCACGTCGCGACAGTTCACGAACTAATTGCTGAGCAGTCAGGAGATCTTCGTCGTCGATGGCAGCGAGGGTTTTGTACAGTTCGGCTGCAAGTGCTCCATTGTATTGGTGGAGTAGTCGCAGTGCGGCGAGTTCAGTCGAGGCGGCTGACATTGCCAGACGTGCCTGCTGTTGCAGCTGCGTTTCGCCTTGCGGCACGGCGCCGAGCGGCCAAGTTGCTTCGACGCACTGCAACGCGACCAGGTCGTCGATGATGGCGCGAACCGCCGCCTCGCCGCCATGGCAATGAATCTCCCATTCGTGCGCGTCGACGCGACACACGACGAGTTCCTCACCGGCGGGGCGCGAATCCGTGCCACACCAAGTACCGTATACGATACGTCCGACCGCCGCTGTCTCTACGGCAAGTTCGTTCTGTGGTCGGAAGCAACGCGATACGGCTTCCACCGCGCACGGCCCGCTCACCAATATCGTCGCGATGGCAGCGCGGCCTGGTGGTGTTAGACGCATCACATACGTGGCGGATGATCGGTCTGGCGATGAGGCGGTCATGGCAATTAACAGTGGAGACGAACGTGAACGCGAGCGGCGCTCAGGGCGATTTCGTTAGTAGCTGCGCGCCAGTGTAAGCGATGCCGCGCAACGCCAATTCGGCTTCTACACGTAGCTCCGTCACTATCGGTATCGGCCCGATCAGGGTATTTAACTCGTCGAGGCCTCGCGCGATCGAGAAGGCATCGCCGCCAGTGACAAACAGTTGGCACGGTGTGGGTGCGACCTGAGCGACGTACTGGCGGCACAAGGAATAACAGCCACCGATTACGCCCCAGTGGACGCCTGAGGCGATGGCCGTTTCGGTGCACTTGCCGAGTGACGACTGGAGTTCGGTAACATCCTGAGGAGAAAGTTGGGGCAGGAGACTTGTGTTGGCTGCCAGCGACTTCGCCATCGTGCCGAACCCGGGCAAGATCGCGCCGCCCTCAAAATGTCCCTCGGCACTAATCAGATCAACCGTGACGGCCGACCCGGCATCGATGCAGATTGCCGTTTGTTGAGGTTGCTTCAGACGGGCCGCGGCCGTTGCTGCTGCCAAGCGATCCGCGCCTACTCGGTCGGGATACTTGACGTAGATCTGCAGCGGAAAGTCGCGATTGCGTAGTTGCCGTGTATGTTGATTCGTGACAAGCTGGCTGTCGGCGAGCCGATTGACGCTGGCCACAAACATCGGGACTTCATTGGGCAACGACGCTTGCCACGCCGCCAGAGACTGCGGGTCCGTGTTGACTCGCTGAATGTCCGCCAGCCGCCGACAATTCATGGCATCGTCGTACGTGCAGCGCGTCCATTTGAGTGACGAGTTGCCGACATCGACGGCCAGCAGTTCGCGTGGACGCACGGATGTGGCGTTCATGACTCCGCATCGGGCGCGGTAGCGCGGGCGTGAGGCGGAATGCGCTTCGGTTGGGGCGGAGTGACGCGTGAGTCCTGTAGCTTCTGCCAAACCGCGTCCGTCAAGCGGTTGAGATTC
>JAGQPK010000234.1 GCA_020426755.1 Planctomycetales bacterium | reverse complement strand
GGACGCTTCATGGATTTGGCGGATCCAGCGGAACTGTCGAAGTTGAGAAAGATGGCTTGGCGGGCCGAGCTGCACAATTGGCTCCGACATCCGACGAAGCCTAAGTTGTTTGGCGGCAATATCGGGATTCATCGGGCGGACTACGAACGGATCAATGGCTACGATGAGAATTTTCGCGGCTGGGGCTGTGAAGACGACGACTTGCGTCTGCGCCTGCGTTCGGTGGGCGTGCGAATCCGTTCGATTTTGAGGTGGACACGCACCTATCATCTTTGGCATCCCAAGTCCGATACGACTCCGACGAAATGGAAAGACGGCGCGAACGTCGAGTATCTGTTGCGCGCGAACCGCACTGCCTATTGCGAAAACGGCCTGGACAAGTACCTGCGGGGCGAAGCAAGCGTCAGCGTCTCGAAATGGAGTCGTCCGGCGGTGCGAACCAGCCCTGCAGCGTGATTGCGATTGACGCTGTGACCGGTGCGGAATACGCTGAGGCCGATCGAGTCCACATCGGCGTCGTTGGCGAGTGGTGCTAGCCACCTTGCGCCAGTTCCGATGGGAACGTATATCAGCCGCATCTGCATGTCTCAGTTGAGACGCATTTTTGCCGAGGCTACGCGCATGGAAGCGACACCGCTGGCATGGACGCCAGAACACGTACAACGTTTTTGGGACTATTGGTCGACTCGACCTGATAGCCAAGGCAGCTACTTTGCTGCGCAAGTTGGCCAGGGCGTTTGCCGGTTTCTCGATCTCATACAGCCGCACGCCGGCCTCGATGTGCTCGATTACGGAGCTGGTCCGGGGTACCTCGTGCAGCCGCTTCTGCAGCGTGGAGCGCGTGTCTCCGCCGTCGACTATTCACCGCAAACCGTCGCGGAACTGAACCATCGCTTTGGTCAAGATCCACTCTGGGTCGGCGCCGTAAGATTTGATGGGCAACGGCTACCGTGGGCGGATGCGCGATTCGATGTCGTCGTTTGTTTGGAGACGATTGAGCACGTATTGGGCGAGCATCTCGACTCGGTACTGCGTGAGCTGCTCCGTGTATTGAAGCCCGGCGGGCGTCTGGTGTGTACGACACCGAACTCGGAGAACCTCCAGAATCAGGCCGTGTATTGTCCCCATTGCAATCACGAATTCCATCGTTGGCAGCATGTCCGCAATTGGACACCGCAGGGCTTGCGCCAGCATCTTAACGGACTTGGTTTCGAAACGCAGTTCTGTGACGGCGTGAATTTTCATGACTTCCAACTTGCTGCGGTACCGTTACGAAAGCGGTTGAAACTGAGTGTCATGCGGCGCGAATTGATGCGCACCCTGCGCGGGCTGGCTGACACTTGGTCGCCGCGCCCCTTCCCGGATGTTCGACAACTGCAGCATCATCTGCGTCAACGCAACCGCCATCATCTGGTTGCCGTTGCCGTTCGTCCGCAGGTCGTTGCGGCGGCGGAACGCTATGCCGCTTAGCGGTGGACTCGACAACCACGCGCACTTGAACATGAGGTTCTGAGAGATGTGCGGTATCGCAGGGATCTTAAATTTCACGGGCCAGACGCCGTCGGCTGCCTCGATCGGGGCGATGACTAGCGCGTTGCGACACCGTGGGCCGGACGGCGAAGGTTTCTTGCGTCGCGACGCGGTGGCGCTGGGGCACCGCCGGCTTTCGATCATCGACTTGGAGGGCGGTGCTCAACCGCTGTCCAACGAGACTGGGTCGGTCTGGTTGACTTTCAATGGCGAGATCTACAACTTCCAGGAGTTGCGGGCGACCCTCGAAACTGCTGGTCATACTTTTCGTAGTGCAAGTGACTCGGAAGTTATTGTGCATGCCTACGAGGAGTGGGGTGATGACTGTGTCCAACGCTTGCGTGGCATGTTCGCCTTCGGCATCGCTGATTTCGATCGACGCCGCTTATTGCTTGCTCGCGATCACTTCGGCATCAAACCGCTGTTCTACCGTGTCACGTCCGAGTACATCGCCTTCGCTTCGGAATTGAGCGCGATGTTGGAGACCGAAGCCGCTCGCCCACCGATCAATGTGCAAGCGCTCGACTACTATTTGCGTTACCGCTATGTGCCCGCACCGGCGACGATCTACGATGGCATACTGCGACTGCCGGCCGCTCATGTCTGGTCTTGCACCTTTGAAGGTGCGGCACGACCAGCACGCTCGTACTATCAGTTGCGAATTGATCCTGATGAGAGTCTAGACGACGACACGGTAGTTGACCAATTCGCTGAAGTGCTCAATGAGTCCGTCGCAGCTCATCTCTGTTCGGATGTGCCCTTCGGTGCTTTTCTTTCCGGTGGTGTTGATTCGACGCTGATTGTGTCGGCGATGAAACGCAAGCTGGACTCGCCCGTGAAGGCTTTCTCCATCGGCTTCGACGAAGACGAATACTCGGAGCTTGCCTACGCCCAGCAGGCTGCTCGAACGTTGGGCGTTGAACTTCACACGGAAATCGTCCGTCCCGATGTGGTTAGCATCTTTCGCGAGTTGTTTGAACGCTACGGTGAGCCGTTTGCTGATACCTCGGCCGTACCGACCTGGTGTGTGTCACGACTGGCTCGCGAACACGTCACGATGGTTCTATCGGGTGATGGAGCTGACGAAGCTTTTGCCGGCTACCAGCGTTATGGCAACTGGTTAAGTGACAGCTTGTCGGCAGATCTGCTGCGGATACATCGACAGCCGAAGAAAGCATTCAGACGCAGTTGGCAGGCGATTTCCGGAACCGAAGCAACTCGCATTGATCGTTGGCAACAGCAATACATTGGCGTGTTCCGCCCGTTGCAACGTCAGCAGTTGTGGCGCGAGGATCTGCGCGATGTGGTTACGGTTCCCTGCGGTGCTTTTACTTCTGCCGATCGCGATGGGCGTCGACTAGCGGACCTTGAGTATGCTCAGTATGTGGATATTCGCACCTATTTGCCGGGCGATATCTTGACCAAGATCGATGTGGCAACAATGTGTCATGGGCTGGAAGCACGCACGCCGTTCACGGACTTGAAGGTGATGGAGTTTGCGGCGCGGCTGCCATCGCGCTGGCGTCGCTCCGGCTCTGGACACACCGCCGACCTCAAGGTATTGCCCAAGCGATTGTTAGATCGGCAATTCCCCAGCAACTTTGTCCGTCGTCGCAAACAGGGGTTTGCCATTCCAGAAACGAAATGGTTGGCGAAGGGAACGCCGGTCCGGCGTTGCTTTGACGATGTGGTCACAAGTCATACCGCAGTAGTGCGCGACTATTTCGAAGGACGTGAACTCGACCGGATGATTCGGTCATTCGACGAGCGCGGAACGAATGCGACCGGTCTCTGGTTACTGTTCGTCATGGGGATTTGGTTTGATCAGAGTCAGACTGCCGCTTGCCGCGTAGCTGCTTAGGCGGGAGAAGGGTCATGCGTATCGTCTTCAGTTGCCCGATGGCGCGGCCCGTATTTGAGCCGCAATATGCCGGCCCCTTTGGGGGCTCCGAGGTTCGCGCCGCCGTCTTTGCCCGCGGCTTGGCGAAACGTGGCGTCGATGTCAGCGTGCTGGTTGAAGGCCACGGAAGACTGAAGCCGCGCACTGTCGAAGGTGTGTCACTCCACTATCGCTGTCTTCCCCGGCCTCTGCGTCGCTCTCGCGATCTTCCACACGCCTGGCAACGCATTGCGCTGGCCCCTTATCTGGCCTGGCAACGTGGTTGGCGCGGATTGCAGAAGCGCTGGCAGCCACGCAGCGAGTCACCGGGCGTTGATCCAATACTGGCCGACTTGGCCGGCGATGTTTACGCTTGCTTTGGCGTTCACGAACATGCGGCCAATGTAGTGACAACCGCGCGTCGGCGCGGTCACCCGAGCCTGCTGTTCTTGGCTTCCGATACGGACTTGTGCGACACCTATCGGACTGACAATCGGGCCCGCAATGCGTACGGACAGCGAGCGGATGTGTGTCGTTTCGTGTTAGATCAGGCAACGTGTATTGTCGCACAAACCACGCAGCAGCAAGATCTGTTGCGATCGAGATTTGGCCGCGATTGCGAATTGATTCGTAATCCGATTGGGCGGCTGCCCCTGGCCGAGGTGCCAAATGTCGAGCGGCGTGAGTTCGACGTGTTATGGTTGGGACGAGCTGACCGATTTTCCAAACGTGCAGATGTGGCGATGGAACTGGCCACGGTCTGCCCGGATATTAAGTTCTTGGTCGTAATGAATCCTCGCAACACGGAAGTCTTCGCCGAACTCGCACACTCTGCTCCGCCGAACGTGCAGATTCGCAAGACTGTCCCCAAAGAAGAAGTGACGCGTCTGCTTCGGCAGTCCCGCATGCTACTCAATACCTCTGATGCTGAAGGCTTCCCAAATACGTTTCTGCAGGCCGCACAACTCGGTGTGCCCATCGTCTCGCTGCATGTCGATCCAGAACGCATGCTGGCCGAGTACGATTGCGGGTTCTGCGCCGACGGTGACCGGGCGACGCTTATTGAGGTAATGCGCACCGTCGCGAAGTCGTCCGTCGTAAGCGAGCGATACGGCGGTGGCCCTTCCTACGTCAAACAGTTTCATGATGCCGACGATCGTTGTGACCAACTGCATCGGACGTTGCAGATGCTGCTGTCTGCGGCATCCAATTTGTCGCGAGTGGGAGCCGCAGCATGAATGCGGAGCGCAGTTCAAGTAGCCCGGTGCAACCACCCAGCCGACGTATCGTCTTCGATTGCCCTGGGGCACTCGCCCTGCTCGACCCAACAGCCGTCATGAACAATTTGGCGCGCGGAGTCGGCGGCGCGGAGGTGCGTGCGCTGACATTCGCCAAATGGCTCATGTCGACCCACGGTTATCAAACTAGCTTTGTTGTCGCGTCGGAAGCCGTTCGTCGATCTCGTACAAAAGCCGATGGGCTGACCATTCATTTTGAGCCTCGGCGGATTGATTTGGGGCACGGTCCGATACGCTGGCTTAACCGAGGCCGTCAAACAATGGGACGAATTGCGGATTCCTTGTTGAAACGCATCGCGGGGGTCCCCGAATCACGCGGTTTCTATCGACAGTTTGATTGGGATGTGCTGATCGCGATGGGGGTTACGAATCGTACCGCGTCGCTGGTGCGTACCGCTCAGCAACTGCGACGGCCATGCATTGTTTGTTTGACGACGGACAGAACGCTACAGGATGCACGACGCTGCGGACGCAGGGATCGCGGCATCTATGGTGAACAGGGAGTCTGGATACGTTACGCCCTGCGAAATGCCTCCGCGATCGTAGCGCAAACCGGACTGCAGCGAGAGTCGCTGGAAGATCTCGGCGTTAACTCCACTTGGATCCCCAATCCGATCGACTTGACGCAGAATGTTAGCGCCACGCACAGTGAGGAAGGCAGTGAGCCAGGTGATGCGTCGGCGTTGAGTCAGCTTGTATCTCGATTGCCGACGCAGCCCTATGTCTTGTGGATTGGCCGCGCCGATACGTTTTCGAAGCGGGCTGACTTGGCGATCGAGATCGCTCGCCAGAGTCCACACGTCCCGTTTGTCATGGTCATGAATCGTCACGACGATGCGTGCTACCGTCGGCTCGTGGCAACAATGCCAGCGAATGTCGTGCTGATTGAGCATGTACAGTACCAACTGATGGACCACGTTTATCGCCGCGCGGGGCTGTTGTTGAATACGTCGGCCGCTGAGGGATTTCCCAATTCATTCTTGCAGTCCGGGAAACATGGTGTGCCCGTCGTGTCGCTGCGAGTGGATCCGGATCAGATCCTGACGCAACAGCGTGTCGGAATTTGCTGTCATGACGATCTTGAGCTGGCCTGCGCCACCGTCGATCGTTGGCTGCGAGTGTCGGCGGAACGAGACCATTATTCACAGGCGATACGAGCTTACGTGCAACGCGTCCATGACCTACAGCACTGCGGCGAGCGGATGGCACAGTTACTCAATCGAGTCCACGGCAGTTGGCTCAGCGCTAACGATCGAAGGAGTGTCGCATGAAAATCGCGTTCGTGCGTTTGCAGGCAGGTCCGCTGCTTGATGAGAATTATCCGGGCGACTTTGGTGGTGCGGAGGTGCGTGCATACACGTTCGCTAAGCAGTTAGCAGAGACCAGTGGGCATGAAATCAGTTTTGTCGTGCATGGCGATCCCCAGGGTGATGCTCGCGTGCACGGCCTGTTGAACGTGGTGCGTATCCCGTCCGAGAAGTCAGCCTTGCAGCGAGCATCTTGGCGCAAGGTCTATCGAGGCCCGGTGCGATTCTGGCAGAAACTGCGACGTTCGTTTGCCAAGCGTTGGCAGACGGAACCTCGCCCGTGGGACGGCTATCGTCACGTTGACACGGATTTGGTGGCTGTGTTTGGCGTGCACAATCCGGCGGCGGCGGTGATCTCTGCGGCCAGGCGGCAGGGCCACAAGTCAATCCTATTCTTAACGTCGGACGACGACGCTCGCCGCGCACTGATGCACGATGGCAAACGCGGCCGCGACGTGGCTGAACATCGCTGGGCGTTGCTCCACGCGGACGCGGTTGTTGTGCAGACCGAATTTCAACGCCGTGCTGTGCGTCGCGCCGGCCAACACGCTGTCTTAATTCGCAATCCGATTGTGACGCGAACCGATTGTGGTCCGATGCTCGCGATGGATGAACGGCGGTATCTGCTATGGGTCGGTAGAGCTGATGTTGATAGCAAGCGTGCCGATTTGTGTTTGCAGCTAGCGCGCGAATGCCCGGACGTACCGTTCGTGATGATCATGAACCCGACCGAGCCGCAATTGACGGCTCGACTCAAGACCAACGTACCAGCGAATGTCAAATTGATCGATCGAGTCGACTTCCAAGCAAGTGAGACGTTTTATCGTCACGCGTTGGCGCTGGTTAATACATCGCAAAGCGAGGGATTTCCGAACGCCTTTCTGCAGGCCGCAAAGCATGGAGTGCCGATTCTGTCACGTCGAGTGGATCCTGATTACGTGCTAACGTCCCACGGCCTTGGTTTTGTCGCGCAGGACTCAATGGAGCGTCTGGCCGAAATGGCGCGAACGGTGTTTCATGAACCGTTTCGCTTTGAGGCCGTCGCTAAGCGTGCTCGGCGCTACGTCGTTGATCATCACGACTTGACGAGCCGAACTGAAGAGCTGCGAGCGGTCTGCGAAGCCGTCGTAGCGGGAACGCTATCGGTGCAGCGACAGCAAACGCCACGGAAGAAAGTGGCGTGATCCGTTTGACGGTTTGTGTCGGTTCTGTCGGGAGTTCGCCGTAATGCGCCGGCGTCGGTTTGCGTTGAGTTCGCCGCAACGCGTTAGCGTCGGTTTACATTGAGTTCGCCGCAACGCGCCAGCGTCGGTTCTGTGCTGTCGCGGAGTCTCGATCTGCTGTGAGAACCGCGGCTTGCGCCTTTCGGCTAACTTGCGGTCTGTGAATGGCGTCAGCCTGATCTTGGTGTCACGTGGGGCTATGTGCTAAAACTGCCGCTGAGCTTTTCGACACGTAACAGGGATGTGATTTGTCATGGGCAATTTTGGGCATGCGCTAAAGCTGACATTGCGCCATCGGATGGCGGTTGCTGGCACTCTGATCTGTTCACTGCTAGTAGCTGTGCTCTGGGGTGGCAACATCGGTGCGTTGTACCCCGTGATTCAAGTTGCATTTCAAGGCCGATCGCTACAGTCGTGGATTG